>JALHOI010000067.1 GCA_022843085.1 Pseudobdellovibrionaceae bacterium | reverse complement strand
TGGCACGCGAATGCCGCGTTCCTGAAGATCTTGGGTGAGCTCCATGAGGTCAACGTTTGGTCCCGTCGGGCCGTGCGGAGTCACGACGATGTTGCCCTTTTCGTTCACGTCAAAGAAGGTCGCGCCCCAGGTGCTGACGCCATAAAGCTCTTTGCTTTTTTCGGTCGACCAGCTCGCCTCGTCGCCTGCTTTTTTGCCGTTTGCGCCGACTTCTCCGCGAAGCATTTCACCCTTCATCGCTAACTCCTTCTCGTGCCTCAGGCTTTGACGATTAAGTTCAAAATCCGACCCGCTTTGTAAATCACCTTGTCGATCGGCTTACCACCGACCGCGTTTTGTACTCCGGAAATTTCGAGTGCCTTCGCCAAAGCATCGGCTTCTGAAGCCTCTTTGTCGATCTCGATCACTCCGCGCACTTTTCCGTTAACTTGCACACCTATAGAGACGACCGAATCCACTGTCAAAGCCGAATCGAATTTGGGCCACGAAGCGTTCGAGATAAACGACGAGGTTTCGCCGAACTTCTCCCACAATTCTTCGGTCATGTGCGGAGCAAAAGGTGCAACCAACTGAAGCAGCGGCTTCAGCACGGCTCGCGGTCGCGCGGGTGTTCTGTAAATTTCGTTCAGGAGAATCATCAGGGCCGAGATCGCGGTGTTAAAGCTCATCGACTCGATGTCTTCGCCAACCTTTTTGATCGTCTTGTGGAGAAGTCTGTTGAGTTCCATCGGAACGGGCGAGTCGTCGGCGATCAACACGCCATTTTCGTCGACACATGCGCGCCACAGACGGTCGAGAAATCGCTGAACGCCGCCGATGCCTTGATCTTGCCAAGGCTTGTCGGCCGACATCGGCCCCAAAAACATAACGAACGTTCGCAACACGTCGGCCCCCACTTGGGCGCGTAGGTCGTCGGGATTGATGACGTTGCCTCGAGATTTCGACATTCGGGCACCGTCGGTGCCCAGCACGGCTCCTTGGTGAGCGAGCTTTTGAAAGGGTTCGTCGTGCGAAACCAGGCCGGCATCAAACAAAACTTTTTGCCAGAAGCGCGCGTAAAGAAGATGCCCTACGCTGTGCTCGGGGCCGCCCACGTAAAGATCGACGGGCATCCAGTACTTTTGAACTTCAAAGTCGCAGAAGGCGTCGTTGTTATGCGGATCGCAGTAGCGAAGGAAGTACCAGCTCGAGCCGGCCGAACCCGGCATCGTATCGGTTTCGCGTCGTGCTCCGGCGGCGATAGTCTTCGGTAGACCAGCGGCCGCCATGCCTTCGTAAGCCAGAAAATTCGGATCGCGCGCAAGCGGCGACTCGCCCTGTTCGCTTGGTTTATAATCCGCCACATTGGGAAGCAAAACAGGAAGCTCATCAAGCGGCACGGTCTTAATTTCGCCATTTGGAAAATGAACCAGCGGAAACGGTTCGCCCCAGTAGCGTTGACGACTAAACAGCCAATCGCGAAGTTTGTATTGTGTGACTTTTGTTCCGATTTTGCGTTTCTCGATTTCTTGGATGGCCGCTTTGATGGCGGCGGGCTTGTCGAGCCCGTTCAAAAAATCAGAATTCACAAGCTTGCCATCGCCGGTGAAGGGAAGATCGCCCCCTTCGAGCACCCGCGCGATATCGATTTTGAAGGCCGTAGCAAATTCAAAATCGCGCTCGTCGTGACCAGGCACCGCCATGATTGCGCCGGTTCCGTAATCCATCATCACGTAGTCGGCGGTCCAGATCGGAACCGATTTTCCAGAGAATGGATTCAGCGCGAACGCGCCGGTGAAAACGCCGGTTTTTTCGGTCGCAGCCTTGCGGTCGACATCCGACTTCGCAGCGGCCGAAGCCTGATAAGCTTGAACCGAAGCCAGGTGGGATTTCGGAACAATCGTTTTCAAAATTGGGTGTTCGGGTGAGACCACCATGAATGTCACGCCGAACAAGGTGTCGGGGCGGGTCGTGAAGACGTCTAAGTTCGCGGTTCGCTCGACGGCGCCGTCAATAGCGAAGGTGACGTTTGCGCCCTCGGACCGACCGATCCAGTTTCGCTGGGCTTCAACCGTGCGGTCGGGCCACTCAACTTTGTCGAGATCGGCGATCAGGCGATCGGCGTAGTCGGTGATCTTCAGCATCCACTGCTTCATCGGGACTTTGATGACGGGATGGCCGCCGCGCTCGGATTTTCCGTCGATAACTTCGTCGTTCGCTAAAACGGTGCGAAGCTCGGGGCACCAGTTCACGGGTGCGTCCTTCTGGTAGGCGAGCCCTTTTTCGAACAGCTTTTCGAAAATAAACTGGGTCCACTTATAAAATTTAGGATCAGCGGTTGAAACTTCCCGGGTCCAGTCAAACGAATAACCCATCGTCTTCAGGGTCGATCGAAACGAGGCGATGGCCTTATCGGTTGTCTCGGCCGGGTGAATTCCCGTCTGAATGGCGAACTGTTCGGCGGGAAGACCGAACGAGTCGTAACCCATCGGATGCAAAACGTTAAAACCCATCGCTCTTTTGTAGCGCGACACGATGTCGGTCGGAGTATACGACGCCAAGTGGCCAACGTGCAGGCCATAGCCCGAAGGGTAAGGAAACATATCGAGGGCGTAGTACTTCGGTTTTTTCGTAAGGCGTGCGTCCTCGGTCTTGAAAGCTTGCGCTTCATCCCACTTCTTCTGCCATTTTGAGTCGATCGACTTGTGGTCGTATGCCATTCGCGTTGAACCCTCGTTGCTTTCTCATGTTATACCAAAGTCGAGGCCGAAACCGAAGCCGAGAATCTGGTCTGGGGCCCCGAGCCCGCGTACTGATAAGATTATCAAAATGACAGAAATAACCGCGACCCATCACCATCCGATCGAAACCAAGAAGCGACGACTTGTGATGATGGTCGACGACGACCTCGACAATTTAAAACTTGTTGGAGCCCTACTTACTCACGAGGGTTATGACGTCGTTCAGGCTGAGTCGGCCGAAGAGGCCCTCGAGCGCTTGAAAACGGTAGAGCCGCACCTCATCTTGCTCGACATCAACATGCCGGGGATCTCGGGAATCGAGATGCTCAAAAAATTGCGTGAGCGGGAAAAGTACGTTTCGGTGATATTTGTGTCGGCGCGCAGCGAGACCGGCGATGTTGTGCGCGGGCTCGACGAGGGTGCCGACGACTATATCTGCAAACCCTTTGAACCCACCGAACTTCTCGCTCGCGTACGGTCTCAACTTCGAATTAAAGACCTGCAAGACAGACTTGCGGATGCTAACCATCGCCTTCAAGAGCTTGTCGACATCGATGATCTAACGGGTTTGTACAACATGCGATCCATCTACGATCGTCTCGAAAACGAAATTAATCGCGGCAAACGGTACAGCCGGTCGGTTGGCGTGATCATGCTGGACATGGATTTTTTTAAGCGAGTCAACGACACGAACGATCACTTGTTTGGAAGTTATGTCTTGGCTGAAGTCGGCAAAATCATTCGGCAAAACGTCAGGACCGTCGACTTTGCGGCTCGTTACGGGGGCGACGAGTTTCTGATCGCGCTTCCTGAAACCTCGATGGAAGGTGCACAAAAATTTGCCGACCGTATCCGTCAACGGATCGAGGAGACTCCCTTCACTAAAGACGGCAAAACGATGAATCTGACGGCAAGCCTCGGCGTCTGCGTCGCGATGCCCGGGCTTGTCGATGTTGACGCCCGCGGCCTCGTTAGGGCCGCCGACCACGCGCTCTACGACGCCAAGCATGCCGGTAAAAACCTCGTGAAACTCTACGATCCGTCGCGTTTCTTCATTAAAAAGACGTCGTAAGCCTGCTACTCTCGCCGCATGGAGAAGCGACTTCTCAAAATCACGAGTGCGGCGCTTGTCGTAAGTGTCCTTCTTACCGCAATTAAGTTTTTCGGCTGGCGGTTGACCCAATCGCAAGGCGTTTACTCCGATTTTCTCGAATCGATCGTCAACGTCGTTGTCGGCATCGTCGCTATTTTCGTCGTTCGCTTCGCATCGAAACCAGCCGATCGAGAGCATCCCTACGGCCACGGTAAAATCGAGTATTTTTCAGCGGCCTTTGAGGGCGGTTTGATCGCGTTTGCCGCTGTGATGATTTTCTTGGAAGCAGTTCCGGCTCTCTTGCAACCGCAGCCGATTGGGGCCTTGGGCCTTGGTGCTGCAATCGTGTTTGGATGTGGCCTTGGCAACCTTGGACTTGGAATTTTCCTGCGTCGAACTGGGCGTCGAATCGGTTCCCCCGCGCTGATTGCGAATGCCGAACATATTTTGTCTGATTTCTATACAAGCGCCGGCGTAGGTGCGGGCCTCTTGTTAGCGCAGTGGACCGGCCTTCACTGGCTCGATCCAGTCATCGCAATGGTTGTCGGTCTTCAGCTTGGCTGGACAGGACTTCGCGTGGTGCGGCTTTCGGTCGGCGGTCTGCTTGACGAAGAAGATCGCGAAATCTTAACCCAGCTTGCCACCGCTTTGAAGCAGGTCGATTTCGGCGGAGTCATTCAAATTCACAACACTCGAATCATGCGTTCGGGGCGTTTTCACCACATCGATGCTCACGCGGTGGTTCCTGAATTTTGGAACGTCGCTGAAGCACACGAACGAACCGAGGCTTTTGAAGCCAAGTTGCTAAAGAAATATCCACAGCCGGGAGAGCTTCACCTGCATGTCGATCCGTGTCGCCAAGCCTATTGTCGGCGGTGCGACGTACCAGAGTGTCCCATCCGGCTGTTAAAATTTGAATCCAGGTTTACACCCGATATTTCTTCGCTGACGAGCCCCGAAGAGCCCGAAGACTTCAAAAAGTCTGAAAAAAACATTTAGCCACCGAACATTTTTTTAGATATGAACCCTATATCGCTCGAACATTCCGCATCTAGAGGCGCCTAAGTACAGACGTCTTTCTCAATGTTCGAGCACCAACAGGAGAAAAAAACATGTTCCGTCACGCATTTGCATTTGTCGTCATCGCTTCAGCTCTGACATTAACTGGTTGCTCGAAGTGCTCTGAACAACCCGCAGCAACACCACCAGCAACTGAAGCACCGGCGGTAGACGCGGCTCCAGCTCCGGTTGACGGCGCAGCAGCTCCAGCTGACACAATGGCACCAGCCACTGATGGTTCGGCAGCTCCTGCTCCAGATGCAACTCCAGCAGCGAACTAGATCAAAGTTGTGCACAGCCTAAGCCGTCAAACCGAGCTTCGGCAAAAAGGTTCCCCAATCTTTGGATTGGGGCTTTTTTTTGCCTGGAACGCAGCACCGCGGGGCCGATCAACCTAAGTTCAACCTAGGCAGACGTTCCGAATCCGCGAAAGACGAAATACACGGCGCCAACAAGACACAGTCCGGCCCAGAGGTAATCAAGCTTCAGCGGCTCTTTCAGGTAAACAGAAAGAAATGCGACGAAAACGGTTAGCGAAACAACTTCTTGAATCAGTCGCAACTGCGCCATTGAAAAACCTGTGGCTCCAATGCGGTTGGCGGGAACCATCAGACAGTACTCAAAAAATGCGATGCCCCAGCTTGCGGCGATAACGATGTAAAGCGGGCGCGTGGCCATCGGCTTGATAAGCCCGTACCAAGCAAACGTCATAAAAATATTTGAACCGATCAAAAGTGCAATGGTCGAAAAGAGCGTCCTTAATGAAAAGGCACGTGCGACCTCGACGGGCGAACCGCCGAAATCCACTAGCGACCTCCGGCCGCGGCTTCACCGCGTGGATCCGCCGCGGCTTCGAGCAGCCCGTCAGGCGTTCGTTTCACAAGATAAACTTTGGCGACCCACGCATCTTTGGTTTCGTGACCAAAACTTTTGAGTTTTGCTAAGACCTCGGGGGCGAATTTTTTCGCGTCATACACCAAAGCATCCGGCAAAAACTGATGATGAACTCGCGGCTGGACAACCGCTTCTTCCGCGTTTGCCCCTTGGGTAATGATACGAATAATGGTTTGGTAAATCGCGCTTGGAATTCGTGGACCGCCCGGCGCACCGAGTGTCGCAAAAAACTGCCCATCTTTTTCGATGATCGTAGGACTCATCGACGAAAGCGGTCGTTTACCAGGGGCCACCGCATTGGCTTCGCCTTGAATCAGGCCATACTGGTTCGGTTGCCCCGGCTGGGTCGCAAAGTCATCCATCTCGTCGTTGAGTGCGATACCAAATTCATCCGTCACCACGCCGCTTCCGTAGCTGCCGTTGAGGGTCGTGGTCCATGCCACGGCATTGCCCTCGCGGTCTGCTAGAGAAAAGTGGGTCGTTTCGGTCGTTTCTTCCGCGGGCAACGAGACGGCGGGCGTGGTCGCCTCTTTTAGATCCGGTGACTTGCTCGACTTTACCTCGATCGCACGATCGCTTTGAACGAGTTTTGCGAGGCGATCCAAGCGCGGGCCTTGTAACAATTGGTGACCTAAATCGTTCATTGAGTTTGAACCCATCGGGTCACCCATCTGACCTCGTGCTGCGAACGCAAGCTTCAAAGCTTCACCCCAGATGTGCGCTTCGTTGGCTGAAAGTGGCGCAGGCACACCCAGCTTGGCCTCGATGCGGTCGAGAAGTTCGAGGCCCTGCGCGATGATGAGTCCGCCGCTTGAAGGTGGCGGCATCAGCGCCAGGTCGTAGCCTCGCCACGTGCGGCGCAGGGGCGCTCGCCATTCAGCCGCATAGGCTTTCAAATCTTCGGCCGACATAAGACCACCTGTAGTCGCCACTGTTTTGATAATGTCCTTTGCAATCGGGCCCTTATAAAAAGCGGCTGCACCGCGGTCGCGCATCAGCCGGAGTGCCTTCGCCAGCCGAGGTTGTTTCAGAATTGTCCCGGCCTGAAGTGGTTCGAACCGCTTTTTGGGCGGCTTCGTTTTATCAAGCACGACGCGGCCAAAGGCAGTCTGACCGGCAGGGTTAAAGTCTCCGAACGACTCTTTCGTTTGCGAGGCCCACTCGCCGCTCACGGCAAAACCACGATCGGCGAGTCGCAGCGCAGGTGCGAAAAGTTTTTTCCACGCGATCTTTCCGTACTTTTTATGAACGGCGTGAAGGCCGGCCGGTACGCCAGGCACACCTGATGCCAGGCCGCCCTGGGTTGCTGAGTTTGGGTCTTTCCCAACGAATGTTAAGCGGTCGGTCGCCATCGGCGCCACTTCACGAAAATCGATCACCTCGACGGTAGAGGGGGCATTTGCATTCTGCTTCCGCAAAACAGCAAAACCGCCCCCGCCAATCGATGCGTAGTAGGGGTGAGTCACAGCCATTGACAGTGCGACGGCTACAGCTTGATCGAACACGTTTCCACCGGCTTTCGCAATTTCATTTGCAACGCCTGCCGCAAATGGCGACGGGCTCGCAACTGCAAATTCGGCGGTTGTAAAGGGCAGCGTCAAAGCGGGTCGAGAAACGAAAACAGCCGTGCTGAACGCGACAAGAGCAAACGCGGTCTGACCGATTTTACCCAAACGTCCCGCAGAAAGTTGTGCTTGGTCGATCTTCGATCTTTTTTTCAATGGGTGGCTCCTTCAATGTTGGTCCACCGAATGTTTTGCACCCCAGAACTTTAGATCGCAACGAGGATTCCAGCTAACTCTCAGTTTGAGCCGCACTTACCCGAGAAACGGCGCACTTGAACGAGTCTATCGGTAGCTGCTAGGGTCCGGCGATGGATCAGCCGCAGCGAATTCGTCGACCACGTCTTGTTGAAACCAAAACTTTGCCAAACCCAACTGAGTACGTGATTGCTCTCAACGGAAAATTCGCCGAATGGGCTTATGACGAAGAGCGCGCCAAAGAACATCGCGGAGCCTGGCGCAAGACGTACGGAAAATCCCCGGCCGATCCCCTCGACCTCGAGATCGGAACGGGCAACGGATATTTTTTTGCTCACCGTGCGTCCTCCGCTGCCGATCGGTCGCTGATCGGTATGGAAGTGAAGTACAAACCACTCATTCAATCGATTCGCCGTGCTCGCAACGCGGGCGCGACCAACGCGCGGATTGTTCGCTACGATGCTTCGTGCCTCGAAGATATTTTTGCAGACGAAGAATTGAACCACGTCTTCATTCACCATCCAGATCCGTGGCCGCGCCAGCGCGACTGGAAGCACCGCCTTATCCAACCCGAATTTTTAAAGATACTTTGGGGCCTCATGCGACCGGGTTCATTCATCAACTTCAAAACCGATTCCGAAGATTATTACGACTGGGCGTTGCCGATTTTTGAGGCGTCGCAGTTTCAAAAGCTTCGAGCCACTCGCGACCTTCATAAATCGGCTTGGGCGACTGAAAATTTCATCACGCATTTCGAAAGTTTATTTTTGCAGAAAGGGCAGCCAATTTTCTACTGCCGCTATGAAAAGTCGGCGACCGGCCGATGACTAATCCTGTGCTTGAATTTACTGCGGCTTATAAGGCGGCCGTTTACGAAAAGAATGCTGATCATTTCACGTCGCTCTACAGTAAGCAGGTTCGCATTTTTGATGCCTGGGACGTTTGGTCGATCGAGAGCTTTGCCGTCTGGCATAAGACCGCTGAGGATTGGTTTTCTTCTCTTAATAGTGAACGTGTCGTTGTCGATTTTGAGGATATCCGATTTCAGTTAGGCGACCAGTTTTGCTCGGGGTCTGCCTTTGTCACGTATTCAGCGGTCGATGCAACTGGCAGAAAACTTCGAGCACTGACCAATCGGCATACGTGGATTTTGGAAAAGGTGGATGCCGCATGGAAAGTCATCCACGAACATTCGTCGGCGCCAGCCGACGCCGAAACTCAAAAAGTCTTATCAAAATTCGAATCAAGCACTCTTTGATCTGCGCTGCACCCTAGCGTTCGACTGAGAAAATCCAGTTCAGTGTGTTGCGCCAGTCCATCATTCGGATGGGCGTACCGTGAACGCCGTCGGCGAAACCTTGAAAGCGTGTCGGGTAGGTGTCATCGCGTTTCAAGACCTCATGAAAAACACCAAAGAGTCGATCGTAAGGATTTCCGCGATCGCATGTGCCCTGTGAGAACACAACCGGCACCCGTGCTTTGTGGGCGGGTGAACCGATGAATCCCATTCCCCAAGAGGCACCCATCACGATGATGCCCGAAAGAAGTTTGGCAGCGTCCTGCGAATTCGCAACGCCGGCACAGACAGCGCCGCCGCTTGAGGCGCACGAAAGTACGATCGGAGCACCCGGAGCCACGCGACCAATATGTTGAATCAAGCCCGTAACATCTTGCGGACCTTTGACCGCGAAATCGCTGATCGACGGCGTGTAGTAAACGCCTCCATTTTGCACGACCAAGTTTTTTAAGCGATTGAAATTGCCACTGAATGATTCGTCTTGAGTTCCCAGATCGCGGTTGGCGTAAATGCCGGCCGCGCCGTGAATAAAGATGACGGCAAATTTCGCACCGTTCGGGTTTCCGACTTCGTTGTTCTGAAGAACGCGGGCGCCCGAGGGCGTATCGACCTTCAAGTCGAATTTTCGCTGGTCACCGTCGCTAAGTCGCGTGATGTACTTCTCTTTGGCGACGTTTTGCCACTTGCCTCCGGGGCCTGGAACATCGCGCCCGTTGACGTCTGTTTGTTCGTCAAACGCGTAAACAATATGTCGTCCATTCATGGCCGGTAGTTTCAATGTTCGCGCGTTGAGGGGGGCATCACACCGCCGAAGCACGCCATCGTAGGGACGATTTTGGTAAAGCTCATCTTTAAAAGGCGCCAGAACGACAGACCCAGCAGATGCAGTCATACTCATCAAAGGCGAAAAAAGCGCGGCCATGACGGCGACCAATCCAACACGGTAAGCTCCGTTGCCGTTTTTCTGCAAATTCGTTTTCATGTGCTCGATCTGTGCAAGCTTGATGCGAGCCGACCGCGAGGCTGATAGGCCCTGGCCCCGCGCCGCGCGATAAAACTTTCAACGGTAGACGTGGCCCTGCACCGGAAGCGCGCGATGCCGGCTAGTTGGCGGCCGAGCTTACTCGGGACACGGTGTGTGGCCGTAGGGATTCAGGCATCGCGCGTCGGTCATCGGCTGGCCGAGTCGACGGGCCTCCAAAACAGACATATTGAGTTCAGTTACATTCGCAGTGTTCGTTTCGCGCGTGAGCACGAGACCCGAGAGTAGAACTTGGTTCCAAGTGCTTCCCGCATCCCGAGGAATTTCTGCGAGAGATTGAGGTGTCGCACTTGCCAAGTTTACCGACGTCTCGCGATTTGCAATCGTTTGAAGCTGAATCGGGTTTTCGAGAGTGACCAACATCCGAGACGTCATGCGTGTAAAATCATAGTTGGAAATCCACTTTCGGTCTTTGTTCGAGTGCATTGTCAGCCGAGCTGTCGCTTTGGGCCCGATTCGAAAGTAAAGACCATCTGCTGTTTCCCGTGCCTCGGTCGCAC
>JALHOI010000066.1 GCA_022843085.1 Pseudobdellovibrionaceae bacterium | reverse complement strand
ACACGCTTTGCAAGAGGGCACGACATTGTTCTTCGAAGACTTACCGCCTCGAGCCACCGGTATGAGGTGATCCATTGTGAGTTCAGTTTTTAGAAACTTGCCCCCGCAATGCCGGCAAAGTCCCGGGCCTACTTGCTGCTTCCACCACTGCGTCGATCGCAGGTCGCGAGCTTTAGAGCGTTCACGCTTGATATGAGCATCGTCGGACATGAAAAACGTGTAGCACAAACCCGGCGCTTTGTTGCGCTCTTCAAACGCTTTTGGTAGCAAAGCAAAGCAGATTTTTTTCTAGCAGTTATAGCGAGGAACAGGATGACTCCAGATCAGATTCGAAGTCGGCTTGAAAAAGCATATCCAGGCGGAGCCATTCAGGTTGTCGATTTAACGGGAACCCACGATCACTACCAGGTCATGGTGACCTCGAGCGCGTTTCAAGGTTTGTCCCGGGTGCAGCAGCACAAACACGTGATGGATGTTTTTGCGGCCGAGCTAAAAACCGGCGAGGTACACGCACTCTCCATTCAAACTAAATTACCCGAAACGAATTAGGCCGCCGCAAAGGCGAAATTCAGGAGCTCACAATGTCAGAGGTCACAGTGTCAGATGTCACAGCGCGGATCGAAAAGATCTTAACGGAAAACAAAATTGTTCTGTTTATGAAAGGCAGTCCGCAGTTTCCTCAGTGTGGATTTTCGGCAAGAGCGATCGCCATTCTACAAGAATGCGGAGCTGCGTTTCACTCGGTCGACGTTCTGCAAGACGGCTCGATTCGCGAGGGCATTAAAGCCTACGGCAACTGGCCGACGGTGCCGCAGCTTTACGTCAACAAAGAACTCGTCGGCGGAAGCGACATCATGATGGAGATGTTCGAAGCTGGCGAACTTCAACCGTTAGTAAAGTAAAGTTCACCGCACGCGTCGTGCGAAGTTTCGCCGCTGAACATTAGCGCGGCAAAGCCGCTGAACATTAGCGCGGCAAAGCCGCTGAACATTAGCGCGGCAAAGCCGCGACGGCCACATGATACTCGGCGACGAGATTTTCGACGATTTCTCGGCAGCTGATGATTTCATTCACAAGTCCGACCGACTGACCGGCGCTCCAAACCGTCTTCCAGCTCGGTTTTTCGCCCGCCGAAGAGGTTGCAGCTTGCTCGAGAGACCGCATTCCGAGCCAGTGAATCAGCGGTACAGCGTATTTTTTCGTAAGCCCGTGATCTTTCAAAACGCGAAGAGCAAGAGGAAGATCAGTGCCGATTTTTTTTACGTAGTCCGTATTGATGACCGCGGCGGGAGTCCCAGACACACGAGTCGTCATGACAATATCTTCGGGCGTCGACTGCACGACGGCATTTTTGTACGCGAGATCAACGCCGGCCTCTGTCGACGCAATAAATCGCGTGCCAACATGAACGCCTGCTGCGCCCAACGAGAGTGCAGCCGCAATCTGCGAGCCGACCGCGACACCACCGGCAAGTACAACTGGAATTTTCATCTCACGTGCAAGCCACGGCACAAGCACGAGTGGAGAAATCGGACCTGCGTGGCCGCCGGCGCCTGTTCCCACAGCAACGAGACCGTCGGCACCGAGATCGGCCACTTTCCTCGCGTGCTCAAGGTTTGTTACATCGCAAAACACCTTTGCTCCGTTCTTATGAGCTTCGCGAATCACAGTCGCTGGTGATCCGAGTGAAGTAATGAAAAGCTCGACACCGTGATCGAGCGCGATTTTTATATCTTCGTTCTGCCGGGTGTTGGACTTGTTGACGATGACGTTGACGCCAATCGGTTTCTTCGTAAGGGCTTTCATCTCGGCGATCGCATCACGATATTTTTCGATCGGTCGGTAGTTGAGAGCCGGAAAAGTTCCGATCCCCCCGGCCTCAGAAATCGCAACGACCATCTCGACGTTTGACACGAGAAACATCGGCGCACCGATGATGGGATAACGTATCCCGAGAAGCCGAGTGAGTGAGGTGGAAATCGCGTTGCTCATACGTTGAAGTTTTACTTCCAAAAGTGTTAACAATGAAGAACCGTCACACTCGAGGTCTTGGATGAAGTGCAATGTGTCGAAAACTGGTCAAGCGTTGCGCATTTTTTTGGGCATGGTTTTGATTGCTTGGGCTGCGGCCGGTGGGCCAACCTGGACTTGGGTCGGGTTGGGTCTTGCCGCCACTGGCGCCTGGAGGCTCTGCCCCCTTTTTTTGATGTTTGGAATCCGCCAAGTCGACCAAGAGGCGCCATCCGCCTCAGTTTCACAGCGCGACTAGCCTTACCGGACTCTTGAAACGGGCATCAAAATCCGACAGAGACTTGAGGAATTTGAATGACCCGAATTTTACTCGTCGACGACGATCGCGAACTTTTAACGATGGCAAAAGCTTTGCTCGTACACGCAAAGTTCGATGTCTCGTGCTGCGAAAATGCGATCGACGCGCTCGCGCTTGCCAGGCGTGAACATTTTGACGTCGTGATTACCGATGCAAACATGGCACCGCATTCGGGTTTTGATTTGATTCGCTCGCTCAAGCTGCTTCCAAATTTCGACCTCGTGCCGATTGCAATGTTGACCGGTCGACGCGAGCGGCGTGATGTCGAACGAGCCGTCGCGGTTGGCGCCCAAGACTACATCGTGAAACCGATTGATCCGGCCGGCTTTGTGAAAAAGGTCCGCGAGCTCGCCGAGCTCAGTGAATCGCTGCATCGTTCTTCTAAGTTTGCACAAGCCGAGCTGAACGAGGTCGCCAGCTGTCAACTCGCGATGGTGCTGACCGGACTCACCGAGAATGGCGTCTTACTTGATTCCGATCATCGGCTGCGCATCGGAAGCCAGATGGTTATCAGCAGTGACATCTTCAACCGGGTCGGAATTCAGTCGCCTTCAGTTCGAGTGACAAGCTGCACAGAAGGAAAAGTTCAAGGCTCGTTCGAAGTTCGAACAAGTTTTGTCGGACTGGACGAAAAAAATGTACTGAAAGTTCGTCAATTTCTTCAACGGGTTTCAAAAGCATCATGACAAGGAGCCTAAAGCCCATGCACATCTTGCTCGCAGAAGACGACCCAGCGGTCTCGATCGTTATTCAAATCTGTCTCGAGAAAATCGGCGGTCACACCGTTCAACTCGTTGGTGACGGCGCTGCGGCCGTCAGTCTCGCGAGCCGTGAAGCGTTTGATCTCATCGTGCTGGATGGAATGATGCCAATCAAATCGGGCCTTCAAGCCGCGTCTGAAATTCGTGCTGCTGGCGTCGTCTCGACGCCGATCATTTTCCTTAGTGCAAAAAATGATGAGCGAGACATCGCCGCCTTTCTGAAACTCGGCGTAGGGTTCATTCCGAAGCCATTTGAACCGACGATGATTTGCGCCAAAATCGACACGATTCTTGATGAAGCTCAAAACGGAACATCGAATCGAGGCGCGAGTTGACGATTCGTTCGCAGCTCAACTTATTGACGGCCGTTGTTATTGGAGGCTCTGGCTTTGCCGGCTGGAGCGCCTTCGAAGCCCGTCGAGAGATTGAGGCCTACGATCGCGTCATGAACGAATCGATGGAGACTCGGTCGGTCTTGCTGTTGATGGAAGATCTTCCCTATCACGATGATACCTTTCGCCGACTGAACCTTGAGAAAGAACGTTTGAAAGAACCCGACCGAAAACAAGCCTTTAACTCGGCCGTCAAAATGTATGCGGCCAAAAATCCGCTCGAACTTCGACGGGCGATTCGCAAAGGTCTGCGAGTCGAGGCTGATCACTTCAACAAAAACCGTGGCCGGCGAGACGTGATCGAGGCTCGTTTCGAAAAGCTGATGATGGTTTCGCTCTGCATTCTCGCCGCGGGGCTTCTGTTGGTCATGCTGACCGTACACGCGATGATCTTTAAAAGTTTAAATCGCCTCTCTCGCCGAATGCTCGACTTTTTAGTTGATCGCTATTCTTTTCAGTTCTCGCAGCCCGATCAAAGCGAGCTCGGTGATTTACAGCGAACCTTCAATTCGCTGGCTCAGCGAGTTATCAATACAACGGACGAGCTGAAACGTCTCGATTCAGCAAAATCAGAATTTTTGTCAATTGCGAGCCACGAACTTCGAACACCGATGACATCGATCAAAGGCTCGCTTTCGCTGCTCGCATCTGGCGTCGTGGGTCAACTTGATGTCGGTTCACTTCGCCTGATTAAAATCGCCGAAGGTGAAACCGATCGCTTGATTCGGCTCATTAACGACCTACTTGACCTCGCAAAAATCGAGTCAGGCGGCTTACCTCTTCACCTCAACTGGGTTCAGTGGGATGATTTCTGTGGCAAAACTCTGGATGGCTTAGCCAGCCTTGCCCACAAGGCTGAGGTTCGTCTCGAACTGGTGAGCTTGCCAGCTGTCGAAGTCAACATCGACCGCGATCGCCTTCAGCAGGTTTTGACAAATCTGGTTTCGAACGCGATCAAGTTCAGCCCAAAAGGAGGCGCGGTTCGGGTTACGCTGAGTCGAGCTAAAACCGGTGAACTCGTCGTCAGCGTTTCTGACACGGGACCGGGAATCAAGGCCGAGGATCGTGAAATGATTTTCGAAAAGTTTCGTCAAGGTACGTCGGCTGCGAATCCACTTGTGAAGGGAACAGGGCTCGGGCTTGCCATCGCGAAAGCGCTCGTCGCAGAACACGGCGGATCAATCGGTGTCGAGAGTACGGTCGGCGTTGGCTCGAATTTCTGGTTCTCGCTGCCGAAGTGGCGCGAAAATGAAGCTGTTGAATCAAAGTCGGAGGCCGCATGAGTCTTGACGACGTTCTCGCCGAACTCCGAAAGACCTACCTCGAGGCACTACCCACCCGCGTTGCCTTAATCGATAAGCTTTTGAGCGAGGGGCGGTACTCCGAGGTTGAAACAGAGTTTCATAAATTGAAGGGAACGGGAAAAACCTACGGTTTACCTGAGGTCACATCGATCGGCGAAGTAGCCGAGCGTATTTGTGAAAGTGGTAGCGCGTCGGCGATTGAATCTGTGCCAAAGGCGCTAAATCTCTTGAAGAAGGTTGCGGCCACCCGCTCGAAAGGAGAGCCGATAGACCTTTTGAACGACCTAGATTTTCTTTACCTGACTGAGATGGCCAGGGAGCTTCATGAAACGACGTCCGGTCGAAATAAGCGCGGTTAAAACCTAAGCTCGCACTTCCCTATTAGGGATTGATTTATTACAGTTCGGGAATGTCAGAATTAAGCCTTTCACTTTCTGCGACAGCTCTCTTGAAACTTCGATCGCTTCTCCCAGACGACTGCGTCTTGACAGATTCGGCGTCGCTTCAACACTACGGTCGTGACTGGACAAAACACTTCGACATTCGCCCGTCGGCGATCGTTTTTCCCCTCTCGACGTCTGATGTCGTCAAGCTCGTTAAGTTTGCACGCACTGAAAAAATCGGGCTTGTTCCATCAGGAGGCCGAACAGGCCTAAGCGGTGGCGCCTGTGCACTCAACGGCGAAATTGTCGTCAGCTTTGAGAAGATGAATCGCGTTCTAGATTACAATGAGCTCGACCGAACCGTAAGGATAGAGCCCGGTGTTGTGACTGAGTTTTTGCAAAACTTTGCGCGAGAAAAAAACGCCTACTACCCGGTCGATTTTGCGGCGCGAGGTTCAAGTCAAATGGGTGGTAACATTGCGACGAACGCCGGCGGTGTCAAAGTTCTTCGGTACGGCCTGACGCGCGATTGGATTGCCGGGCTAACGATTGTAACCGGAGCTGGCGAAGTCATGGATCTGAACAAGGGCTTAGTAAAAAATGCGACCGGCCTTGATCTGCGCCACTTGATGATCGGCAGTGAAGGCACTTTGGGATTCGTAACGGAGGCTACCGTGCGGCTGACATCCCCACCGAAACCCTTAACCGTACTGATACTCGCAATTCCTGATCTCGAATCGGTGATGAAGGTCTTTGCGAAGTTTCGAGCGAACTTACCGCTGACAGCATTCGAGTTTTTTTCTGACGTTGCTCTGAAAATAGTGATCGAGCACACACACCTGCCAAAACCACTCGCACAAGATTACCCGAACTATCTTCTGATCGAAGTTGAAAATACGGACGCATCGACAGAAGCCGAAATTCTTGAAAATTTTGAAACCTGCCTGAGTGAGGGTTGGGTCATTGACGGAAGCATCGCGCAAAGCGAAGCGCAAGCGCGCGATTTTTGGCGCCTTCGCGAGGATATTTCGGAAGCTACAGCACCGTTCACGCCCTACAAGAACGACGTCTCTGTCACCGTTGCGAAAGTTCCAGAATTCTTACTTAAAACTGATGCGGCCTTGAAGGCCGGCTACCCTGACTTTCAGGTCGTCTGGTTTGGCCACATCGGCGACGGAAATATGCATATCAATATCCTAAAGCCGCCTACACTTTCCCGCGAAGAATTTCTTGAGCGCTGCAAGGGCGTCAATGCGGCGCTGTTTCAGATCATCGACGAGCTGGGTGGTTCTGTTTCGGCCGAGCATGGCGTCGGGCTGGTAAAAAAAGATTATCTTTCGCACACTCGAAGCGAACCAGAAATCCAGCTCATGCGTGCGGTGAAGCGAATGTTTGATCCCGATGGAATCATGAACCCGGGCAAAGTTTTTTAGCCGCAAATTCGACCCGCCAAAGTCGTTCGCTTGTTGTTACGAGGCAGATTTTTTGCGATCGGGGATTTGACACACGTCTGTTCGGTGCGAACCATCGTCAATCAGGATCGATCGAAACACAGTTCGAAGCTGCCGTTTTCGGATGTCACTGACAGAATTGAAGACGTTGATTCGATCTTCGACTTTGCGATGCAAGCTACGCTGAGCAACACCGCGCTCGAGTGCGGCTCGTACGATTTTTTTTAGATGGCTTGTTTGGCATGGCTTAATTAAAAACGCGAAGCACCCCAGCCGAAGAGCTTCGGCGGCTTTCGATTTGTCGCCGAACCCCGTCAAAACGATGCTTGGAATATGACAGCCTTCGCCCCGAAGTGCCGCAAGCAGTTCGAGCCCCGACATCTCAGGCATAGTCAGGTCGGTCAGAAGAGCGTCAAAATGCCGCGTTTGAAATAGTCTTATGGCATCACGTCCATTTTCCGCGAGTGTCACAACCAGTTTGAAATTTGCGCCTGCGATTTCAACGTCAGCGCCTTGCAGCTGTTCGCCCAAAACTTCCCTCAGGTCGGGTTCATCTTCGACGACAAGCAGGTTCACGGTTTCGTTTTCCGCCATTTAACCTTATCGGCAGGACTCGACCTCGTTTGAAACAATCTCAAAGCGAGATAGTTGAACTGTCTCAAAACTGAACTAGTATTGAAACATGTCATCTCAAACTTCATCGCAATCCTCAGCTCAAGCTGCGAACTCGAACGAAGAAGAACGCAAGTTCTTGCACGACATCGCAAATCCGTTGGCTGTCGCTGCAGGTATGCTCGAGGCCTACCGTGAAGACCTCTCGCGCTCGCAGGTGCAAACGACCGATTCACAGATAAGAAAACTTCAAAAAGTTGAGTTGGCACTCGGTCGCATTGCCGAACTTCTCGTTGAGCGACGTTCCCTCATCAGTGTCGCAGAACCGAAGACAGGTAAGGGCTAAAGAAGTCGGGTTCGCAAACTTGTAGAGAGCTTTTGAATTCGAGCGCACAGCTCGTCTCCATCGACGTCTTCGACATCCATAACGAGATAGCCGATCTGACTATCGGTCGAGAGCCCTTGAGCTTGAATGTTCGCACCAAGTTCAGACACTATGGAGTTTGTTTCGCCAAGAACTCCCGGCACGTTTCGGTGAACATTGGCGACTCGCCGCCTGCGGGCCTTTCGAGTTTCTTCGTTCTGTGGCATCGCCAAATCAATTGGTGGAAAATTCACGGCACCTGTTGTTGTACCGCGGGTCAGAAAGCTAAGAAAACTTTGAGCAACCTCAAGTCCGATGGCCTCTTGGGCTTCAATCGTGCTACCACCGATATGTGGAGTTAGAATAACATTCGGCAGGCCCTGAAGGGGACTCTCGAACCTCTGCTTGTTGCTTGCAGGCTCGTCGGGAAAAACGTCGATCGCTGCGCCGCCAAGAGCTCCCGCCTTTAAGGCCTCGGCCAAAGCTTCGATGTCGACAACGAGGCCCCGGCTCGCGTTGATCAGCGAGGCACCGGGTTTCATTAATTTCAATTCGCGCTCACCGATCATGCCTCGCGATTGTCGGGTGTCTGGAACGTGAAGGCTGACGAAATCAGAGCGCCTCAAAAGATCATCGAGATTTTCGGTACGCGCTGAGTTGCCCAGCGAAAGCTTCTTAACGACGTCAAAAAACAGGACGTGCATGCCGAAGGCCTCAGCCAGAACACTCACCTGACTGCCGATGTGACCGTAGCCGACAATACCCAACGTTTTACCTCGAACTTCGCGCGCGCCTTCTGCCGATTTTGTCCAAACACCTTTGTGCGCATTGGTGTTGCGATCACCTAATTGCCGCGACAACGCAATTATTTCTGCAATCACAAGCTCGGCGACACTTCGCGTGTTCGAGTGAGGCGCGTTAAAAACGGGTATCCCCAAAGAATTGGCCTTTTTGGTATCGACCTGATCGGTGCCAATACAAAAGCAGCCGATGAGATCAATCTGCTTATTTTGTTCTAAAACCTCGGCCGTCAGCTGCGTCTTCGATCGAAGTCCGACTACGGAAACGCCCTTAAGCAGGTCGTTGAGTTCGACGCCGCTTGGCGAGTGCGGATGAAGATCAACCTTGTAGCCTTCGCGTTCGAGCATTTCTTTCGCGCCAGGATGTATAGCTTCAAGCAGGAGAATCCGTTTCTGTTGCATACCGCTATGTTGCCACAGACAATCGGAGGACGAATCAAATCTTTCGAGGAGCCTCATGACTGACGCAACGGTTCACAGCGCAGCGACCGGCGGTCGTCCGAATAGAAAACTTCTGGTCGTTGACGATGATGATCTTGTGGTCGCAAGTCTTCGCGTTGCACTGCCTTCGAATTGGTCACTCACATCCGCTCTTTCGCTTGAAACAATCCCCGCAAGCGAGTTTCACGCAGCATTCATCGATATGCACCTGACTGGAAAACTCGATCGGGCCGAGGGGCTTGACCTTGTCGCGCACTTAAAAAGACATACGCCAGACCTCGAAATCGTCGCGATGTCGGGCGACTTTTCAAGAACGTTAATGGAGCAAGGACTCAAGAGGGGTGCCTCGAGATTTTTATCGAAACCAATCGGCACAGAAGAACTTCGTCTGACGCTTGAAAAAATCGAAGCGCTGCTCAATCTAAGGGATGACTCGTCACACCGACTTGACGTTGCACCTAAGAAACTTGAACCACGCTGGATTGGAAGTTCGGCTGCGTCGGCCGCCGTTACTCGCGCAGTTGCAAGTCTTCGCCGAGAGCCGGGCCCAATATTACTAGAAGGTGAATCAGGCACTGGCAAAGAGGTGGTCGCATGGCTCTTACACCGTCAAGAAAGTGAAAATCAAGATCGCGTGGCGAACGGCGCAAGACGTGTGCGCCCGTACGTCCAAGTCAATCTCGCAGCCCTACCCGAGTCGACTTTCGAGTCTGAGTTTTTCGGCCACGTCAAAGGCGCTTTCACCGGAGCAGATCGAGACAAGATGGGTCTTGCCGAGGCCGCCCAAGGTGGCGATTTGTTTCTCGATGAAATTGAGGCTTTACCGATTGCGAATCAGGCCAAACTTTTGCGGTTTCTCGAATCCGGCGAAGTTCGCCGCGTCGGGGGGCGAGAAAGTTCGCGCATTCAAACGCGCATCGTCGTTGCAACTAACCGCAATCTTCAAGAGATGGTGAAGGCCGGAGAATTTCGCGAAGACTTGCTTTGGCGGATCAACGGAAAAACGGTGCGGCTGCCAGCTCTTCGCGACAGGAAGTCAGACATTGAAGAACTTGCGAGATATTTTGTTGAACTTGAGAAACCCCGCCGCAATAAACAACTCACCGACGACGCAATTGAAGCTCTGATGTCCCACGAGTGGAGCGGCAACGTTCGCGAATTAAAACGCATCTGTGAACAAGTCGCACTCTATGCACCGCTTCCAATTATTCGGGGCGAAGACGTTCGTTCGTGTTTGCCAGCCTTAAACGGCAGAAGCGCCGCCGCAGACGGCGCTTCATTTAAACTCGACTTGTCAATGGGTCTCGCCGAGCTTTTATCGAGATTTGAAGCCGGCGTCATCCGCGAGGCTCTACGCGTGGCGGAAGATGTTGATCAAGCGGCCGAACGCATAGGCATTTCAAGATCGAGCATGTATAAAAAGATGAAAGATTTCGGAATCGAGAGGCTGTGAGATCTCATGTTTAAAATGTGGAATGATCCGGTTTATGTACAGACTTTTGGAATCGTCATGGGGGTTCTTCTCACCCTCACGGTTGTTTTCTTTTTTCTGCGCGACCGAAATACCCACACGCAAGCTGGTTGGG
>JALHOI010000065.1 GCA_022843085.1 Pseudobdellovibrionaceae bacterium | reverse complement strand
CGTCTGATGACCAACGGCGGGACCACCGCCGTCTGATGACCAACGGCGGGACCACCGCCGTCTGATGACCAACGGCGGGACCACCGCCGTCTGATGACCAACGGCGGGACCACCGCCGTCTGATGACCAACGGCGGGACCACCGCCGTTAGGGACAAAAGTACGCGGTGCCGCGAACGGCGGTACCGGTGCCGCTGGTTTGCTCCATTTTTACGAAGTTTGCGCCTTGCCTTGAGGCATCGAGCTTCAAATCTTCGAGTGCGGTTTCAAAAGTTCCCTTTGCAGACTGATTGCGGCCTTCGACCGAACCGATTTCGCGGCAATCCGAGTCGGCGTCGTCGCGCGAGATTTTGACGTTCTCGCCAGCGGGTTTAATGGGGTGTGACCCGCAACCGATGAAGCCAAATGCGGTCAAGATTAGAATCGAAACCGTCACTGTGCGATGACGGCTTGGTGGGTGAACGTGTGCCATGTCGATCTCCTCGTTTTAATAAAGTTTCGAGTGTTTAAGTATTGAGTGTCGAATTTTAATTTTTCGGCGTCCATCTACAGTCGGTCCTTGAGTCGGACTGCGTCGAGTTGCAAACTAGCGAAGTGTTCCAATTGATGAATTTGCCGCATCGCACTCGGCGGGAGTCGATTTGAAGTTGCTGACTATTTTGAGCCAAAGTCTGAGCGAAAATCTGGGCACATGGGCTCGTCGCTGCAAATCACAAATCGCCGTCTCGTACCGGATGTTCGGTGCAACTTATAAGCGTATCCAACAAGCTGAAATTCCGCTCATCGCCAGCAGTCTTTCATTTACGACCGTGTTGACCCTTGTCCCGTTTCTTGCCGTAAGTCTTTCGGTTTTTCACTGGCTTGGTGGCCTCGACGGTCTGTTCAAACAGGTCGAACCATTTATTCTTAAAAATTTGGTCGAAAGTTCGGGCGTTGAGTTTAGTCGCTATTTGCAGAAGGCAATTCGTCGCATTCATTCTGGAGCAATCGGTCTCACCGGCGTCGTCGGCCTTCTGCTGGCTTCGACGCGGCTTTTTCTCGACATGGAGACGGCCATCCAGCGAGTTTGGCTGTTTCGAAAAAAGCGAGCTCTATGGAAGCGGCTGATGGTTTTTTGGGGCGTGATGTTCGTTGGCCCGTTGCTGATTGCGACGCTTCTTGGCGTCATGGGTTCAAAAGATCTTGGGCTCATCAAAATTTTTCGAAACGAGCTCGTAGCTGCGTTTTTTTCAACGGTCGGACTTTTCGTCATCTACAAATGGGTACCCGCACGTCGAGTCGAGTTTCGGCCGGCCTTCGCGTCGGCCTTGCTCGCCACAGTCGGCCTCGCTTTGGCGCAAGAGTTCTATGCCGGCACAATGCGCGGAATTTTTCGATTTTCAAAGGTGTATGGAAGTCTGGCTGGAATTCCGCTCTTCTTGCTCTGGATTTTTTTATTGTGGTGGATCATCTTGCTTGGCGCGACGCTCACCGCCATCCTTCAGGAACGGCGCGACGCCCGCAGCATGGAACTTTGACAAGACCCACGTGATACCGTGAGTATGCCGATATGTTTGATCGTCCGCTGAATGCCTACGAACGGCTGCTGCCGGCTTTTTTTATCGGTGTTTTCATCATGCGATTAGTGCTTGGTGGAGTCACGGGACTTGGCGACGATGAAGCCTACTACTGGGATTGGTCGCGCCATCTTCAGCTCTCTTACTACGACCATCCTGGTATGATTGCGTGGCTCATTCGCGGGGCCACCTCGATTTTTGGCGATACAGCTTTTGCGGTCAGGCTTCCTGCAATATTGTGCAACACGGGCGCAACGCTTTTTCTCTTTCTGCTCGCTCTGGACATGTTCAATCTTCGAGTCGCGCTCTACGCCGCGCTTCTGCACACGGTTTTGCCGATCTTTGCGCTTGGCGGAATGATGGCGGTGCCCGACGCACCGATGGGTCTGATCTGGGCCTTCATGGCCTGGCTGGGCTGGAAGATCGCTTCAAAAGTTTCAGGCGGAACGTTTCTCGGGGCCGAAGATCGGGTGCCGGCTGGCCTCTGGGTTTTGATGGGCTTAGCGTTCGCGCTTGGATTTCTGTCGAAGTACACGACCGTTCTCGTCGGCGCATCGCTTCTACTTTATTTCTTTTTTGATTCGGGCCTTCGGCGTGTTTTGGTCTCGACCGGGTTCGGCACGGCTATTTTAATAATCATGGCCGGTATGCTTCCGGTGGTCATCTGGAATGGCCAGAATGAGTGGGGAAGTTTCGCCTTTCATCTTCACGGTCGACAGACGGGTGGCGGTGGAGCCAACTTCACTCGGTGGCTGCAATTCTGGGTTGCTCAAGCCGCGTTTTTTACGCCGGTCGTTTTGATCTTGAACTTAGTCGCAATGTTCACTGCACTTTTTCGATCAAGTGATCCGCGCTGGCGTTACCTGTTTTGGCTCGCGTTTCCCACACTCTCCTTATTTACGATTCAAGCTTTGTTCGCTGAATTTAAGCCGCACTGGCCGGCGCCGGCCCACTTCACTCTTTTGATTGCGTCGGCAAAACTGCTTGAAGAGGGATTCGGCGGGCGAGAAGACTTTCAAAGAAGTGCGCGTCGCCGTCTGGTGGGTTGGGCGATTGCGTTGTTTGCGGTACCTCTGTTTATTCTTTTCCACGTTGCAACGGTCAGTCCGATTCTGCCCAAGCTTGCGCAGTTTTTTGTCCCAGCGGGAAATTGGGATCCGAAGTTCGATCCGACAAATGATCTTTACGGTTGGCCCGAACTTGCAAAACATCTAGATAAAATTCGCGACGATCGTGAAGCCAACGGCACCGGCCGTCCTTACTTAGCGTCAAGTCGTTACCAACTTGTTTCGCAGCTGGCGTTTGCAACAAAAGAACGTGTGTATCGTCTTTCTCCGGCGACCGACAATTACACCTATTTGCAGACTCCTGATGTGATCGAAAAGCTTCGCGATAAACCGATGTTGTTTGTTTCTGACAATCGGTATGAACGCGACCCGCGGGGTGATATCGCCTACACCGGAGTGTTCTCAATGTGCGCCGAACTTGAGCCGTTTGTCGTCAAGCGTGGCGAAATCTATGCGCGCACATTTCGGATTTACGACTGCCGCTAACGCTGGCGATGAACATCGGCGTTAGAGCGCGTAGCCCCAATTGGAACTGAGGTTTGAATGATCGCTCTTCTTCTCGCGACTGTTGTGAACGAGCACGCAACGGTGACGCTGCGGGCGCCTTCTGAAATTGAAGTCGGGCGACCGGCCGAGTTGCGGGTCGAGTTTCAAGTAAAGCCGCACTGGCATATCTACTGGGAGAATCCCGGCGATTCGGGCGAAGAGCCGCGCGCCACGTGGACGGCCGCGCCGGATTTAAAATTTGGCCGATTCGAGATGCCGATTCCTGCACGTTTGCCTGCGGGTCCATTCACAAATTTTGGTTACGCGGCTGAGGACTCAGAAGGCAAGCCGCGCGCAATTCCGTTTCGAGTCAAAGTCGAAGCCGCGAAGCCCGAGCTCAAGTCGATTTCACTTTCACTCACTTATCTTGTCTGCAAAGAAAGCTGCGTTCCCGAAAAGGCCGAACTTCAGGTGAGTGTGCCTGTAGTCGCGCAGGCGAAGCCAGCGTCGTCGGCGGTGACGGCGACTTTGCCGACCGACGAGATGCCATTGCCCATTCGCGAAGGGGCGGGCTCGCGGGGGGAACCGCTAGTCTCGGTGTTCAGCATAACGCCCCCCGAGGGCGCAGATGCATTTGCTGATCTAAAGATTCCGCCCGCGTGGTCGGACCGCGATATCAGCGCGCTGCGATTTTTTCCACTGACGACCCCAGCGTTGCAGGCGAGTGATGCAGGGCAGCCCTCGGGGACCATGCTTCGTGTGATGCTTGAAGGGTCCATCAGCGCGCAGAATTTTCCCGGAAAGCTTGAAGGCTTGATTGTCGACGAGGCTCGGGGCGATGCCGTGTGGGTTGAATTTTTGAAAGACAGCCCCTTCGACGCGGCTGCTTTTTTCAAAACGATTGGCCTCGCGATTTTGGGGGGCTTGCTTCTAAATCTTATGCCCTGTGTGTTTCCGGTCGTTTCTCTTAAAATTTTGAGTTTTGTGCGGGAGGGAAACAGTGAACCCCGAGAAATTCGAAAACATGCTTACGCGTACGCAGTAGGTATTCTGGTCAGCCTGTGGTCATTAGTGGCGCTGCTCCTTATGCTTCGTTCGGCTGGCACCTTAGTCGGTTGGGGTTTTCAACTTCAAAACCCGATTTTCATCTTCGTGATGCTCGCAGTCTTTTTCTTGCTCGGTTTGAACCTACTGGGCGTGCTTGAAATTAATTATGCGGGTCCCTCGCGTCTTCAGAACTTAATGATGAAACGCGGACTTTCGGGTTCGTTCTTCACAGGTTTGCTCACAACGGTTGTTGCAACACCGTGCTCGGCGCCGTTTATGGGCGTCGCCGTGGGATCGGCGCTTGCCGGAACTTTCTTCGAGGCATTTTCGATTTTCACAGCGCTCGCGATCGGTCTTGCGCTGCCCTATTTGGTGCTGGCGCTGAACCCGAAATGGATCAGCGCGCTTCCGAAGCCCGGGCGTTGGATGGAGACGCTCAAAGAATTCTTGGCGTTCCCCCTTTTTCTAACGTCTGTCTGGCTTTTCTGGGTGCTTGCGCAAATGGTCGAGGTTGGGGCTTTGATCCCCGTACTTGGGTGGTGTGTCGCTGCAGGCTTCTTTGCGTGGGCGTACAGTCGCAACGTTCGTTGGCAGGGTTGGCGCATGTGGCTGGGGCTTTCCACTCTACTTTTGATTGTCGCGACCGCACTTTCAATCGGAACTCTAACGGGCTCAACTCTCACAGCGCGGGCTCCAGTCGCGGCGACAAGTGAATCCGAAGATTGGGGTCGGTATAGTGACGAACGTCTGAAGACCGAGCTGGCCCGTGGCAAGACGGTGTTCGTTGATTTTACGGCGTCATGGTGTGTGACGTGTCAGATTAACAAGCGACTCGTTCTGACGACTGAATCTGGCAACGCCGCGTTTCAAGCCCAAAGTGTTGTGAAACTACGCGCTGACTGGACCAAGCGAGATTCAGAAATTACGAACGCACTTTCTAGGCTTGGACGAAACAGTGTTCCTGTTTATGCTCTCTATCGAAAAGGCTCAGCACAGCCCGTGTTGTTGCCTGAAATCTTGACGCTCGATATTTTAAAGTCCGCTTTGGAGGAAAAATGAAATCATTCAGTCTCGCGCTCTCTCTCGCTCTGGTCACTGCTGGAACTTTCAGTCACGGTGTCGCCAACGCCGCGGCTAAAGTTGGAAGCCCAGCACCCGATTTCACGCTGACCGACACCTCTGGCAAAACGCACACTCTAAAATCGTTTCAGGGAAAAACTGTAGTGCTTGAGTGGTTCAACAAAGATTGCCCCTACGTCAAAAAACATTACGACTCGTCGAACATGCAGAAGCTTCAGAAAAAGTACACTGACAGCGGCGTCGTTTGGCTTTCGATCGTATCGTCGGCAAAAGGTAATCAAGGTTATGAAGAACCAGCGGACGCCGCAAAAACTCGAATCGATTTGAAAGTTGCGAATACAGCGACACTTCTCGATGCGCCGGGCACTGTTGGCAAGCTGTACGCGGCGAAAACGACTCCGCACATGTTTGTGATCGATCCGAAGGGCATGCTTGTCTACAACGGTGCGATCGATAGCCTTTCATCTACTGACGCAGCTGACATTCCAAAGGCGAAGAACTACCTGGCGATGGCTCTCGACACAGTGACCGCTGGTAATGGCAAGGCGGTCGAAATGGCGACAACAAAGCCCTACGGCTGTTCGGTAAAGTACTAAGTCGCTTCAGTCTAAGCGCTCGCGTCATTCGCTGTGAGGTTCCAGCTCTCGGGAAGAGAGCTGCTTCTTACCGCCTGGGTTTTTGACACATCCTAGTTCTCGTTTGTCAGCGTCCCCGGCAAGTGGTTAGCTGGCCGAGTTCAATTAACCAGGGGGATTTGAGTGAAAAAAATGTTGAAGGTCGCGGTTTTGGCTGCGACAGCGACTGCGTTCAGTGCCAGCGATGCAAATGCAGCGGGCTTCGAAAAAGTAAACATGTGGGGCGCACGTTGGAGCGCCGTTCAAGGTATCGCAGGCCCGACCATCCAAGGTTCAGACTCGCTTTACTACAATCCCGCGGGTCTCGCGGCCGACAAAGAAGGCCACTCGCTAGGTGTCAACATCTCTCCGACATCTGCGACCTTCAGTGGACCGATCAATAACTCAAACGAAAAAGCGACGTCGTCTGCATCGCTCTCGCTTCCGTTTGGCCTCACCTACTCTCACGCGATGGGCGACTGGGGCTTCGGCATTGGTGCGTTCGCCTCGGGCGGAAACAGCGTCGAGTACAAAGATGTTTCGTTTGGTCCCAGCTTCAAACCAGCCGTTAAGACAGCGATCTCGCTTGTCGAAATTTCGGCCGGTGCAGCCTACAAAGTCAGTCCTGATCTGAAGCTCGGTCTTGCGTGGCGCGTGACAATGGCGCAGGCGGACTTCGCGTTCGTGACTCGGTTGCCGACGTCGCCGCTTCCCGCGAACTCGGTTGCAAACACGACGCTCAAAGACCTTAAAGAAACGCAAGCCGTCGCATTTCGCGCTGGAGCACAATACCGGGTCGATGAGTCGACCGATGTTTCTCTCACTTTCCGAAGTGAAGTGAATCTGAAGGTAAAAGGCAAAGCGCAAACGACGACCTTCAACGCATCTTCAGGAACAGTCATCGGTGCTGCGACGACAGGTGACAACGATGCCACGGCTTCAACGACGTTTCCGATGATGATCGCGTTAGCAGGTGCTCACAAACTCAACGGCGACTGGGATCTGATGGCACAGTACGATTTTGCCCAATACTCGCGAGTTGGTGAACTCGTTGTCGAATCGTCGACTTTTCCTGGCGGGTCAACACGCCTAACGACTGATTGGCGCGATCAACACACAATCCGCCTCGGTGCCGAGTACAAAACACCGTGGCCGGTTCGCTTCGGTACGTCAGTTGGTACAGCTGTCACGAACCCCGATTACGCTCGCCCCACCTTCACTGGCCCAGGTCTCGGCTACTCGTTTACAGTCGGAACTGGAAAAGCGTTCGGCGGCGAGACAGAAGCTGATTCAAATTTCCGTGTCGATGGAACACTCGAGTACTCATCGGCGTCGGGCGATGTCAGCGGCCGCGCCGCTTCGGGAACTGTCGGCGCTGGCCAAGACACCCGAAACGGAGAGTACACGTCGACGGGCTACGCAGCTCACATCGGCATGACCTACAACTTTTAGTTAACTCATGAGTTCAATCCTTTGAACTCACGGCAGCTGAACTCAAGCGCCTGAACAAAAGCGCTTGGCCTGACAGAAATCTGTTCCAAAACTCGAGCATCGTGGAAACACGATGCTCTTTTCTTTTCCTGGTCTTTGCAGAAAAATCTCGAGCAAGGTACGGTTACGCTATGAATTGCCAACGTCGACGAACGGCCATGCTGGCTGCCGTACGGATTTCAGTTACGATTGCGGTAATGGGCTTTGTGAGCGTGTTGCTCACCTCGGGCTGTGCTGAAAAAGCCGGAAGCGGGCAAGCGGTCGCGATCCCGATCGTCTCGGTCTCGTGCACGACCTCGAATTGCAGACAGCCGGGTTCGGCTCGTGCCATTGCGGTTTACACCACATCAAGCTGCGCGAATGTGCGTTTCGGTGAAACTGTAACGGGGTCGACCACCGTTTCGTGCAGTATCTCGGGCTGCACGGGCACGATTACAAATTTCACTGACGCGAACTCTCTGTCCGTGAATACAATCCCTGAAGGATTTTATTCAGTCTGCGTCGTCGTTGATTTCAATTTAGATTATGCTGGCACGGCGGCTTCAGGCGATTCGAACGGTGCGCTTGCCAGTACTTTTATCACGGCTGGAACAACCACACGCATCGTCAACGCTTTCACCGACTTGCTGTAAGAGGTACCGACTTGGCTCAAGGAAGAATTCGCAACGCGATAAAAAAGAAGATTCGCGGAGTCAAATCGAAGTCCTTGGCGCCAGCTACTTCCGGCAAACCTGCGCTATCGAAAAAACGGCGGCTTAAGTCAGCTACCGTACGAGTGATGCGCAAGATCGGCACGGTCAAAGAAGCGTTTCAGTCTCTTGAAGCTCAGTTGAAGCTTCAACGATTTAAGATTGGAAAGTTTCAACCGAAAATCAAGATCTCGGTTGAGAAGGGGCATTACACCGTTAAAACGGTCGAGACAGCCGACGAACTCAAAGACGTTTTGAAGCTTCGTTTTGACGTATTCAATCGCGAGTTCATGCAAACGAAACGCGTGGTGGGGGTCGATGTCGATAAACTCGATTTCATCTGCGATCATCTGGTCATTCGCGACAACCGGGCCGGCCGAATCGTGGGTACGTACCGCCTGAACTCGAGCACGTTTTCGAACAAGTTTTATTCGAGTGCCGAATTTCACTTCGATGAAATTAAGCAGATGGATGGCAACATTCTCGAGCTTGGTCGCGCCGCGATCGATAAAGATTATCGTACCGGTGTTGTCATCGCGCTTCTCTGGCGTGGGATTTCTGAATACATGCTGAAGACCAACACCGATATTTTGCTTGGTTGTGCGAGTGTCAAGACCACTGAGCCTTTGCCAATTGGTCTTGTGACCTACCATCTTGAAAACAAAGGTGTCTTGAAGTTCGATCTCAATGTTGAACCGACCCGCAAATATCGGGTGAAAAAGCTAAGGTCCGTGATCGACTACATTGAAAAAAATCCGTTCGAGTACGACGAGGCTGCAATCGAAAAAATGATTCCAGCACTTTTTCAGTCGTACATAAAAATGGGTTTCAAAGCTTACGGAGAACCTGCCCTCGATCGAGATTTCAACTGCATCGATTTTTTGATTATGATTCGGCTCGATCAGCTTGAAGGCTCTTACAAGCGCCGCTACAACGACAAAAGTAAACTGAAGGACACATGAAGGCGGTATCTAAAGGTGCGAAAATGGCGGCGCTGATCGCAGCCTATATGTCGCAAGCAACCGCCGGCAAAGCATTGATTCGTGAGCCCGACGATCGCCTTCGATTTTTCGTCGAGAACGTTTCTCGCTGGTGTCGCCGAGCCATGGGCCTCATGGATTTCGAAATCGAATGCGTGGGTCTTGAAAAGCTCGATCTCAAAAATAAAAATTACCTCTTCGTTTCAAACCACATGAGCTACCTCGACATTCTGATTTTTAGTTCGTCGGTTCCAAGTGTGTTTGTGACAAGTGTCGACATGGGTGAAGTCTTTTTTCTTGGAACACTCGCCGAAATGGGTGGCAGCATTTTTGTCGAGCGCCGCCACCGCGGACGAATCGATAGCGATATTTCAAATCTGACCCAAACACTTCGCAAAGGTTTTAATGTCGTCATCTACCCCGAGGGTACTTCGACGGACGGGCAGGCTCTTTTGCCGTTTAAAAAATCGCTGTTGATGAGTGCGGTTGACTCAAATCGCGAGATTGTTCCGGTCGCTTTGAAGTACATGTCGATCGACGGAAAACCGTTTTCGCCAGAGAACGCCGACGTCGTGTGCTGGTACGGCGACATGACCTTCGCCGACCATCTCATGGGTTTGTGGAAGCACCGAAATATAAAGGTGCGGCTCGAATTTCTGACACCCCTTGCACCGCAGGCGACTGTTAACCCCGAACGAATTCGCACCGAACTCGCCGAAAAAGCGTGGCACGCCATTCAAGAGGCCTACTTCGCAGATCGCCCGGCACCCTTCGGAAAAAAACGCGACCAAATGTCGCCGAGTTCACCAGTTCAAAATTCTAAGTCACCTGCGCCCACAAACTGACTCGGCAGCTGAGTTGCGCTGTGTTCGCGCCCTGAATGAAAGGCGTGAATAGATCGCGAGTGCCGGTGCGTTTTCTTAAGCGTGAACCCGGGGCGCGAGCGTCAACCCGAGCGTGCGGCGGCGGCCCGAGCGTATGGCGGCACCCCGAGCGTGTGGTGCAAGCTTCAACCCGAGCCGTGAAACTGTTTTTCGACTTGCACCATTGAGCGCGCGGCCACGCGCCTAAAGCCCTTGGCCTCGATCACATTCATCCGAATGTAGTCTTTCAAAATTAGGTACGCCTTGTAACTTTCAGCGACGCGCGTAAACGGCCGGTGGTCCCAGAACTTCTTCGACGCTCGCGGATTTTCTGAAGCTTCAAGGGCTGTTTTCGAAGTCTGGCCGAGCTGCGGGTTCGTCGCGGGCCGCGTATGCTGCTGAACTTCGCCAAGTACCGCTTCAGCCTTGGGCTCGGTGGCCTTTTTCTGCCGCGTGTGGCCTGTGACGCTGATAGCGATGGCTCCAGTCACGGCGCGGATGAAAGGCTTATAGGCAAATCGATTCGAGAGCTTGATCTGCAGGTGGAGGTGGTTCGAGGCGTTTGCGAGTGAGATCAATTTGACGCCGTAAATGAACGCAAACTTTTCGA
>JALHOI010000064.1 GCA_022843085.1 Pseudobdellovibrionaceae bacterium | reverse complement strand
AGATGGAAACGCGCGCCAGGCGGCCGTGAGATCAGGCATACCTGAAATCTATGCAGCTCGGCAGGGCCAATGGCTCAAGAAGCTGCCGATCGTTAAAACGGCGCTCTCGGCAGACCTCGACGAGCCCGATCTTCGAAAGCTGAAGCGAGCCCTTGAAGAAATTGAGATTCAGATCGATCAGTGCCGAGAGATTCTGGGTCTCGACGAGCGAGATTAGACCGGCTCGGCTCGATCGCCTCGCTGTCGCTACTTCTTTAGATTTGGCTGAGGAGTAAGCCGAAGATAAGGCTTCACCGTTTTCCATCCCGAAGGAAAAAGTGTTTTCATCTCGGCTTCATCCTTTAACGACGGAACTATGATAACGTCGTCGCCGTTTTTCCAGTTCACCGGCGTTGCAACTTTGTAAGAATCCGTGAGTTGCAACGAATCGATGACGCGCAAAATCTCGATGAAATTTCGCCCCGTGCTAGCCGGATAAGTGATGATCAATCGAATCTTCTTTTTTGGATCAATCACAAACACCGAACGAACCGTAAATGTGTCATCGGCGTTGGGGTGAATCATGTCATAAAGATTTGCGACCTTCTTGTCTGCGTCGGCAAGAAGCGGAAAATTCAAGGCGTATCCTTGCGTCTCTTTGATATCACCCGCCCAGGCGAGGTGGTCTTTCAAGGGATCAACGCTAAGGCCAATCGCCTTCACATCTCTCTTCTCGAACTCAGGCTTTAACCGAGCCACTTCGCCAAGTTCTGTCGTACAGACCGGAGTGAAGTCGCGGGGGTGCGAAAAGAGAATCACCCAGTGGCTGCCGGCCCAAGCGTGAAAATCAATTTCTCCGTCTGTCGAATCTTGTTGAAAGTCTGGGGCCGTATCACCAATGCGAAGCGCCATACAAAATCTCCTCATTCAAGCCGTTGCAAACTGGTCCGTAGCAGACTGCTGTTTCCCAGATTCCAATCAACCACCTAGCAGGTCCAAAGCGGATTGGGTACCCGCGGTTCAATTGTCACGATTGTCAAAACCCTGCTTTTGCAGTTCACGTTTCAAAACGAGTCGTTTCGCAGAGGCAAGGTCGAGACTTTGTTCGTTGTCCTTAATACCGGCGAACGGCCGATCCGATGAGACACCACGATGCCGACGCTGCTTGACGTGAACATACTGACGACTCTAGTCGGCATTCTTGCGACGCTGACGGCTCTTGCGTTTTTCGACTTCTATGCCTTTTCTCCTCGCCCATCGGGACTTGCAAAACGATCGAGAGAACTGGCGCCGATTCTCGCGATCGCCATCTCAACGATTGTGGCAGGCCTAAGCCTGCAGCTGAACTCAAACATCGAGACGAACGGCTTAAACCTCAGCGGTGCTAACGACGCACTGTCGACGCTTCAGGGCGAGCGCCTTCGGTTGCTATCTTACCCACTCGTTGCGACAAACGTTTTCGAAAGCTTGCTTCTTGGTTTCGCACTTCTGGCCTCCGCCTACTTTCTGGTGTCTCGATTGGGACTTCTTGGCTGGAGTGTCATAACCCTGGCGATTACTATTTTCACCGGGGTCGCTGCGAACATCGCAAACTCGAGTGGAACTAATTTTGGCCCTTTCGAACTTATCACGGGCCTTAGTTTCGGTTCGACTCTCGCTTTTTCTCGATCGAAACATTCGCAGCGAAGAAGACCTTGGTTTGAATTTTCACTTCTAGCCGCACTTTACGTTGCGGCGGCGGCGGCCGGTGCACTGACCGAATCACCGGTTCGGCCAGAGCTACTTTTGATTGCCATTTTTACTGGAGTCACCAGCACAGCCATCTTAATTCAGCTTTCGCGAATAGCTGGCCCGCACTGGGAAGCGACATCTCTTTCTTTCGTGAGTGGAATTGGTGTCTTCGTCATCGCTGGATTTGCAATGGCGCTCGCTCCCGACGTATTTAATCCTGAAGAATGGCGGCGCGATGTCGCTGAATCTCGAATCGCAATTCAATCTGATCTCATCCAAACACTTCGCCCACTTGAAGCCGGAATTCCACTGACTCCAGAAATTACTCCAGAAAGCGAAACTGCATTTGCGACGCGTTTAGGTTCTGGAGCAACACGTCTGCGTCATCTGGCTTCTCGCGCCGAGACGCATACTGATCTTTCTTCAAACGACCGGCACACGCTTCGTGAGCTCAAAGCGTTTGAAACTATGCTTCGTATACTCGAGCGCCTTCATCTCTCACGAGCCTTGATTGCTGACGTTGAACGGCGTACCTCGGCTGCCGTATTTTCAGCAACCGATGGGTCGAAGATTGATCCGATGACTGAATTCTGGATGAAGAATTGGCCCTGGCTTCAAGCTGAAATTGTGGCGCTAAAAGCGATTGATCCGCAGCTCAAAGCGGTCACGACCTTTTTAACTTCGATCGACCAAGATCTTGATCGCCTAATTCGTACAGCCGTCGACCTCGAAATTCATCGGGTGGATGTCTGGGTCGACTGGGCCGCACGGCAACCACGCGAGCTGTTGCCGACGCTGAAGCAAACTGCAAACTTACACTTGATCCGTCTCAACAAAGTTTTGGGTCAGGGCGAAATTACGATGCGTGCAAAAGATCGCAGATTTAACTCTTTACAACAGAACCTAAGAAAGATGGCATCAGTCGAAGAATCGAAGTGGGAGTAGCGCGTGACCATCTTTAAAAAAATCATCGACAAAGAGATTCCAGCTCGCATCGTACACGAAGATTCGCTCTGCCTTGCGTTTCACGATATTCAGGGTCAAGCGCCAACGCACATCCTGCTGATTCCAAAAAAAGAAATTCGCTCGATGGCTGAAGTCACGAAATCAGACGAAGCTCTGCTGGGCCACATGATGGTCGTTGCATCTAAGATCGCGAACGACCAGGGTCTCGCGCGCGACGGCTACCGGCTTGTCGTGAACACCAACGATCAAGGTGGCCAAAGCGTCTTTCACCTGCACATCCACATTCTAGGCGGCCGCCAGATGACCTGGCCACCGGGGTAGGTTTAGGGTACCTGCTTCCCAAAATTGGGAAGCAGGTACCTACGGAGCCAGGCGACGTTTGACCCAGAGTCCGTTTTCAAATTTCAGCTCGTAGCGCTCGTGCAGGCGAAAAGGTCGCTCTTCCCAAAATTCGATTCGAGATGGTGTCAGCCGCCACCCGCCCCAAAACGGCGGACACGGAATTTTCGATTCGCCGAAACGTTTCTTCGTGGCTTCAATGCGCGCAAGCAGTTCAGTGCGGTCCTGCAGGTAATCCGATTGTGGCGACGACCAGGCGCCGATCTGGCTATCGCGAGCACGCGACTGAAAATAGGCGTTCGACTCTTCAACTGAAACCTTCTCGACCACGCCCTCGAATCGCAACTGACGACGCATGATGTTCCAATGAAACACCAACGCAGCTCGCGGATTTTCGATGAGCGCACGCGATTTGCGACTTTCGTAATTCGTATAGAACTCGGCGGCCTCGCGACCAAGCGAACTTGTTGACGAGCCCTTGTAGAGAACGATTCGCGCCATTGGCGTTCCATCGCTTGAGGCCGTCGCAAGAGTCATCGCTGTTGGCTCTGCGGCGCCCGCGGCTTTCGCCTCATCAAGCCATTGTCGAAGCCCATCGAAAGGATCCGCAGGAAGTTGAAGAAGCCCCTCATTCATCGGTAGCATGTTTGTAGTGTGTGATGGCGTTTGATTCATCGGCGCATCCTGAACTTGATCCTCAACTGCGTCAACGATTGCGAACGGCAAAAAATCGCGCGACATCTAGCGCGGTGAACGAAGACACGATTTTAAGAAAAATTCGTCAGTGGTGTGACCGGACAAAGACAGCATCAACAACTGTCGGCGTCGGTGACGATGCGGCCGTGCTGACGGCTTCGGGTCGGCCTCTCGTCTTCGCGTCTGATCTCACCATCGAAAATACTCATTTCGACTTGAAATTCTCGTCACCAGCTGATGTTGGCTACAAAGCCGTAGCCCGAGCTCTAAGCGACATCGCGGCGATGGGGGCCGCACCCGTTGCGGTCACGATCTCGGTCGCGCTTCCGCGTCGCTACGACGCTGAAGCAATTGATCGATTCCTTGAACATTTTTTTCGAGGAGCCGTCGAGATCTCCCTTGAAACCGGCGCCGCGCTCGCGGGCGGCGATTTATCGCGAATCGATGGTCCCGTCGTGATCGACGTTGCAGCCGTCGGCGAAGTTCGCGAAGGCTTGGCACCCTGGCTCCGAGCCGGCGCGAGGCCCGGCGATTTACTTTTTGTTACAGGATCCATCGGCGGGGCGGCGTTTGCCCTCGAGGAATTGCAATCCGGGCGAGGAAGAAATCTTCTGCCTGAACAACTTCAAAAACATCTTCGACCTCGTCCCCGCTTCGATGTCGGAGGTCGCTTTGCTGCGGCACCAGATCTAAAAGTTTGCGCAGCCATCGATATCAGCGACGGTCTAATTCACGATGCGTACCGAATGTGTGCAGCCTCGAACACCTCTCTCGTCATCGAGGAAAAATCGATTCACCTCGCAAAGGGGGTCGTGGCCTTACAAGCCCTGCGCGGCGGCGATGACTACGAATTGATTTTCGCTCTCGCACAAGATGCATGTGAGAAAGCCGCGGGGGTATTAAGCCACCTCGGAGCACAACAGATTGGTCAGTTCGAAACGCCACGTCCCCAAATTGGCGCCGAAGTTTTTTTGCAACAATCAAACGGCGAACGTAAGCTCGTGGCAGGACCGTCACTTTCGGGGTTGGGACACGATCCATTTCGAGACGCGTGAACTCGACTTTTGTTTTGCCAACTCGCGACCGGCCGACAAACTACCGAAAAGTGAGTATGGCCGCTAAGCCCCTTTCGCAACGATACGCACCACGCGTCCCCCGCTACAGCCTGGTCGCAGAAGACGATGGCCGAGTTCGTTTGGCCGAAGGTCGATCGCACGACGGTCCCATCATCGAGGGTCGGCTCGCTAATCTTTCGGCGACAGGTGCCATGATTTCGTTACGCGAGTCGACCGCGCGCGCGCGTTTCTTAGACGAAGGCGAAATGATCAAAATTGAACTCGCCATCCCCGATCGCGGTCGCTTCGCATTTTTCGCAACGGTCGTTCGTCTTGATCCGGCGGCCGAAGATCAGCTTTGGGAGCTAGGTTTAGTTTTCAGAAATCTGCCGACAGCCGTAGCTCAGGTTCTTGATCGCTACGTGACAACTCGGTCGACTGACTACTCGCACCCGGAAAACTTTGATTTCGCAGCTTCAAAAGGTCTCGAACACGCTGCTCATCGGATGACACCAACCCGCGTGATGGCGCTGCTTCAGACCACGTTGCGAAGTCCGCTTTGGTGGCTCGCCCTCATCGCATTCGCCGTCGCTGCTCTTTCGCCCGTTCTCGTGCCAATCATTCTTCGCCAGGTTTAATACCGCCAGGGAAATCGCGGCCTAACCGTGTGACATTGTCAGTGCAGAATCCGCCCTGAATTTGACCCGCCATCATCTGACCCGTCCCCAGGTTCTTCGCCAGATTCGCCAATAGATTTCTCGACAGCCAAAATTCGAAGGTCAATTTCGATGTCGACTCCGGCCAACGGATGATTGCCATCGACGGTCGCGTTTTCTTCATCCACCTCAACCACCCGCACCGTGAGCTCTTCGCCGAGAGGGCCGCGTGTCGAATATTTCATCCCCACTTGGACATCGCTTGCTTTTGGAAACGTTGAGAGTGCGACGATGGCAACGAGTTCGTCGTCAAAATCACCGTACGCTTCTTTTGCAGCAACGCCGAGCGACGCTTCAAACCCTTCGGTCTTACCTCTGATCACAGCTTCGATCGCCGGCAGGGTCTGGCCTTTTTCAAATTCGAAAATGAAGGGGTTTTCAGGTGTACGTTCTTCGAGCACGTCGCCGCGACCGGTTCGCGTTGACGTCTTCAAAGTGTAGGCGAGAGTGACACGGGTCCCGGGACCCACTCGAATCGACATACCTTACGCTCCCATCGCTTCTGCGCGAGTTCAAGCCTGTTCAAATATTCGTCTCGTAGAATCAATTCACCGCCGAACGAAGCGACAACAGGTGTCACCATTTGCACGTCGACAAAACTGAAACCCGCTTGCTTCAGCATTCTAAGAGCGACCATCAGCGCCACTTTTCCCGCATCTGGTACCGTGTGAAACATACTTTCGCCACTAAAAACACCTTGAACGAAAACTCCGTAAAGACCTCCGGCGAGCTGCCCATCGAGATACGTTTCAATTGAGTGAGCAAAGCCGCGGTCGAACATTCGTTCGTATGCAGCTATCATTTCGGGCAAAATCCAAGTGCCGTCTTGCCCTTTGCGTTTTGCAACCTGGCAACGGCCAATGACATCGCTAAATGCCGTGTCGATACGAACTTCGACTCGGCCCTCGCGTTTCCATTTTTCAAACTTGCGGCTAAAACGTGTTGGGACCTGCAAGTCCTTAGTCAGATCGACCCAGCCTCGCTCGAGTGGCGAAAACCACAACATCGGTAATCCCTCTTGGGGCCACGGAAAAATCCCGTGTGAGTAGGCGTCGACGAGTGTCGCGACATCGAGATCACCGCCGACAGCGACGATGCCCTCTTGCGTGGCCTGTCGTGGATCAGGAAATCGCGAGGCAGGCATCGCAAACTCCGCACTTTTTTGATTTGCCGCCGGCACCGATGTCTTCACCGAAACTGACGGCGATACTTGCAAGCCGGCAGGGCGCCGATAGGGCCGGCTGTTCGAAGAATCCGGCGAGCTTCGAAAGCTTTTCTTCGCGACGCTTCTGATTCGCTTTGAACTTTACGACGTTCATATATTCATCGGGAATCTCAGCGATGATCTTCCAATCGCGCGGCTCGCGGCCTTCGAGGGCACCCCACCGCTCGAGCAGGTTGACCGAAGTTTCGACGCGGTAGTCGCGCTTGTTATAAAAATTCATTTGTTCGCGAAGATAGTCGTAGCCCTCTTGTCGCGCACGCATTTCGTTTCGAGAAATCAAGTTGTGTACGCCTTGAATAAAACCAGGATCTGGCGTCGACCACTTTACGAAATCATTCTGAATCGTGATGTCGTCAGGGTCATAAAACGCAGCACACTTCGAGGGAAGCCCATCTCGCCCAGCGCGCCCGATCTCTTGATAGTAAGCTTCCATCGAGCCTGGAGTTTCGGCGTGAACCAAAAGCCGCACATCGCGCTTATCGATACCCAACCCGAAGGCCGGTGTCGCAAGCATCATCTGACTTTGACCGCGAATGAAATCCTCTTGGTTGAAGCGCCGGACTTTGTCATTTAACTGGCTGTGATAAATCGAATGCTCAAAGCCAAGCCTCGCAATTTCACCGCTGAACTTTTTTAAGGTTTGAATCAGCGAAAAATAAACGATGGCAGGACCTGGATAGACATGCCGAAGTCCAACAAACGCTCGAACCTTTTCATCCAGCCCGCCCGTCTCAAAAATCTCAATAGCCAAATTCGGCCGCCACGTTGACGACACAATCGGCGACCAGATTTGGTCCGCTGCCGCCGCCGGCAAAGGCGCTGCCGCCGTCGCAACCGACGTCGCCGAAGAGAGTTCTCGCAGAATGTCTTCGCGGGTCTCTTTTGTTGCGGTGGCCGTGAGGGCAATCGTTTGCGGATATCCAAGTTCAGCGCGGCGTTCGCCGAGCCTCGAATAATCGAGGCGGAAGTCATGGCCCCATGTCGAAATGCAGTGAGCCTCGTCGATCGCAAGCAGGCGAACCCCACCGCCGGCACGAAGAGCCTTCCAGAAACTTTCTTGCCGAAACCGTTCGGGTGTTGCGTACAAGATCTCAAGCGGTTCGCGGCCGTCGCCGGGTCGGCCAGCAGCCCACTCCAAAACGCCGTCGCGCTGGTCTTTCGACATCGATGAATTGATGGCAGCCGCCCGAAGACCCTTAGATCGCGCTGCGTCAACTTGATCCTTCATCAGCGCAATCAGTGGCGAAACAACAAGCACCAAACTTGGGCCCGAGGCACCGGCCCGGCGCGCCTCGGAATAGACCCTGGCGGGAACTTGAAAGCACAGACTTTTGCCCATTCCGGTTGGCATGACGGTCAAAACGTTCTGGCCCTCAGCCAGAGCGGCCATCACGGCCGCCTGCTCGCCCCGCCAGGCAGCGAAGCCGAAGACCTCGGTTCGAATTTTCTCGGCGTGGCTGACCATGTTCGCGATCAAGTCGGGCATGTTTTTATTCTACTCCGCCCAATTGTTATCGCCAACAGTGGACCGCCTACCATCGCCATGTTACGACCTAAGCCTTCGACAAATCGAAACAGCATTTCCCGCTAGCCACATTCGAGTGTTTTGAGTGGCGGCAACGGGCACAGTTTTACTTGGGAGCGGACATGGCATCGACGGATATCTCAAAGGTTCGAAACATCGGGATTTCGGCCCACATTGACTCGGGCAAGACGACTCTGACCGAGCGGATCTTATTCTACACGGGCCGAATCCACGAGATTCACGAAGTCCGTGGAAAAGACGGCGTCGGCGCAAAAATGGACTCGATGGATCTCGAGCGCGAAAAAGGGATCACAATTCAGTCGGCGGCGACTTACGCGACCTGGAAAGACATCGACATCAACTTGATCGACACTCCCGGGCACGTCGACTTCACGATTGAAGTTGAACGTTCGCTGCGCGTTCTCGACGGCGCCATCTTGGTTCTGTGCGGAGTCGCCGGCGTTCAGTCGCAGTCGATTACCGTCGATCGCCAGATGAAGCGTTACAATGTTCCACGCCTCGCTTTCGTCAACAAACTTGACCGCACCGGTGCCAATCCATTTCGAGTTCTCGAGGGCTTGCGCGAGAAGCTGCGGCTCAATGCCGTCATGGCGCAAATTCCGATCGGTCTTGAAGACAAGCTTGCGGGTGTCATCGACCTCGTCGGCATGAAAGCATATTACAACGAAGGCGAAGACGGCGAGAAAGTCGTCGAAAAAGAAGTTCCGGCTGACATGCTCGAAAGGGCCAAAGAGTTCCGCAAAGAACTCATCGCGAAAATTGCCGATAATGATGAGGCGATCGCCGAGAAATTCCTGATGGAAGAAGAGCCAACTGAAGCTGAAATCCGCGCGGCCATTCGCCGTCAGGTGATTGCGCTTCAACTTGTTCCCGTCTTCTGCGGTTCGGCTTACAAAAACCGTGGCGTTCAAAAGCTTCTCGACGGCGTTCAAGATTATCTTCCGAACCCGACACAGAAAGAAAATGCCGGTCTTGATCTCGATAAAGGCGAAGAGAAAGTCATTATCAAGGTTGATCCCGTAGCACCACTTGTTGCTTATGCATTCAAGCTCGATGACGGCCGTTACGGTCAGCTGACTTACATGCGTATCTATCAGGGCACGATGAAAAAAGGCGACTTTATCGTCAACACAACGAACCAGAAAAAAGTTAAAATCCCTCGCATGGTTCGAATGCACTCAAACGAGATGCAGGATATCGATTCAGCTGAAGCGGGCGACATCGTCGCACTCTTCGGTGTCGACTGTGCGTCGGGCGACACGTTCACCGACGGCAACGTCAACTACGCGATGTCGTCGATGTTCGTACCTGAAGCCGTTATCTCTCTCGCAGTTGCTCCGAAATCGAAAGAAGGAACAGCGAACTTCTCGAAAGCACTTCAGAAGTTCCGAAAAGAAGACCCGACCTTCCGCGTTCACCGCGACGAGGAGTCAGCCGAGACGATTATTTCGGGAATGGGCGAGCTTCACCTGGAAGTTTACATCGAGCGTATGAAGCGCGAATTCGCGTGCGAAGTCATTGCGGGTAAACCGCAGGTGGCGTACCGCGAGACGATCGGTGCACCGGCCGCCTTCAACTACACTCACAAAAAACAGACCGGTGGTTCGGGTCAGTACGCGAAGATCGTCGGAAAGATCGAGCCTCTCGTTGTCGAAGAAGGCAAAGATCCAAAATCGTACGAGTTCGAAGACGACGTCGTCGGCGGTCGGATTCCGAAGGAATTCATTCCTGCGGTTGACGAAGGTTTCTCTGAGCAGATGAAGAAAGGAACTCTCATCGGGTTCCCTATCGTCGGCGTGAAAGTGACTCTTGAAGACGGCGCGTACCATGACGTCGACTCAAGCTACATGGCGTTTAAAATTGCGGCGATGGCCGCACTTCGCGAAGTCTATTTCAACGCACAACCAACGGCCCTCGAGCCGATCATGAAGCTCGAGACTGTGGCTCCTGAAGAATTTCAAGGAGCGCTGATGGGCGGAATTAACCAACGTCGCGGCGTCATTCAAGGTACACAAACACTTGAAGGTTCTGTGACCGTTACGGCCGAAGTTCCGCTGACCGAGATGTTCGGTTACTCCACGGATCTGCGTTCGGCGACCCAAGGAAAAGGCGAGTTCACGATGGAATTCGCTCGTTACTCGGCTGTTCCGCGCAACATTCAAGAGGAGCTTCACAAAAAGTACCTCGAGAAGCGCGCCGCTGAAGCTAAAGGGTAAAGTACTCGACGACGCTTCGACGGACACGCTCCATCCGTCGCTCGCCGCTGCGGCTCGGGCCAGCCAGGCCCACGGTCATCGGGTACGATGACTTCCCTCCGCAGAGGTCCGTCGAACCGCTGACCAACCCTAACAAAGGGGTTCAGGCGCTTTTCGAGGCCAAGCCGGGGGACGAAGCGTTGCTTTGAACGGAATTTTGGTTTGGTTTTT
>JALHOI010000063.1 GCA_022843085.1 Pseudobdellovibrionaceae bacterium | reverse complement strand
CACGATCTTGGACCAAGAGCTTTGCTCCCGTCACTCTTCGTCACACGAACGGCGCTCGAGCCGAAGATCATCAGTCAAGCTTTTGGTTCACGGACGAATATAAACGTTTAGTCTCTCTCGGCCTGAGCGTGAGATTCTAATGATAAAACTCTTAACACTAGTCGTTATCGTTTCGTCGATCGGAGTCGCATGCACACGTGAAGATTCGCCGCGGCACGTTCACGAAGACGCGACGTCCGAATCGACTTCTGGGGCTCAAACAGCAACGAACACGAGCCCCGCTCATGACTCTACAGCGATGGATCCTGCTCCGAGCGAAGTTGCCGAACTTCGTCAAAGTGCGGGAGACTTTGCAGCTCGATTTAAAGCGCGTCTTTCAAAAGAAAAACTCGAAGATGAACTGAGGCAGCCTTCACAGACGAAACGTACTGAACTTTTCGCGTCCGTTCAGCGAGCCGCACGATACATACTGATCCTGCCTAACGACAACTCGGTGCGAAAGCAGATCTTGTCGACATTCACAGAAGCGATTCTTGGCGGTTGCGGCCAGCAGTCGGCCGAGTGTCGATATTCGATGATGTTTAGCTCGATGCCGGGAACAACGACATTGCTTCTTGCCGCCGCCGACGAAAATGCTTCAGACCTCGTGCGCCGATACCAGATTCTTTCACTGGCCTATGCGACTGTCGGAAGTCGTAGCGAACCACGAATTGATATTGCTTATTTAGAAACGGCAGATGCCTACGAATCGATTCTGAAACGAAACAATGACCAAAATTCAACCCTAAAGCTTTTGCAACATCGAGAGATCGTCGATTCTGCAATCGGCCAAATGAAGAAAGCATTTTCGTCAAATTCTACAAAGTCGCTTGAGCTGCTAAACAACCTCGAGAAAACGCTCAACGTCTGGAATTTCGATCGCCCCCGTACGACCGAAAGCCAAGCTCGAGCCGAGACAGTCTTAGCGCTTGTCGCTTCAAAAATGTTCGCAAGAGGTGACGATGTTGATGCGTCCCTCTCGAAACAGCTCAAGCTAACGATGCAAAAGCCTGATTCAGCCTTTCAAGAACTCGAAAATGTAGCGCTACCTGCGCGTCGAGCCCTGGGTATCAATGAATCTCTTCCGTCCACGATAACGACATTCATATTTGACAATCTCTGGCTCGGCCGACTGACGGCAAATGAGTCTGATATCTTGTGGAAAGCCTACCTTTCGAGCTTGAGTAGTCAGAAAGCAGCGTCGGCCGTTCGACAAGAGGCACAGGTACAGCTTCTTAGTTACGCGCGCACTCGACTTCTACTTCAGTCAAAGCAAGCGAATGCTGTGATGACTGACTTTTTTCGAAAACCCGGCAAGTTCGTGACGGCAGATGCTTTTCGAGAGGGCTTACGAGAATCGTTGAAAGGTCAAACCATCTGGGTTGATTCGCGACGGCGCTTTGAAGTGCTTAGACAGTTCAGCGACCGAAATCTGCGATCTTCGGATATAGATTCAACCCCAATCAAAGACCTCGATATCTTCTTCGCTTCGATAGATCGCAACATCAAATTGCTGTCGACGTACCCAAGTATGCTCGTGATGAGCTACCACCTGGCGCGGCTCGGTTTTTCTCTGAAAGTCGACACATGGAGAGGCACCTTTGAGATCCGAGCGGGCCAAATTCTTGATTGGTTTTTCGAAGGAACACTCGACCCTTGGATGCCTTACTCGAACGATTATCGCAGTCTTTCGAAGTCAGAAATTTCGACTGTGTTTTACTACGCGCTAGAAATGGGAACCCTCACCGACGGGGGCGTTGATCTCGAGCACCTGTTTAAAATGCTAACCGAACAAATGGCCGGACCGATTCGGGCCGAAATCGAAAAAATTGATACCGGTTACCGCACATCGTTCGACACCAACCCATTGGCGAACGATTTCTATCGGTGGTGCCAAGAAATCGATAAAACGCCTCTTCAAAGCTCGGTGTTGCCGATGCCTCAAATCAATCTCGTGGTTTTACAGAACTTTGTCATGGCTGGCCTACCAGAAGCTTACAGCGTCGGAAAAATGATTCATCCAACCTTCGGCGCGGGTTGGACTTTCTTCGAGACAGAACGAGGAACAACTTCGATGAGACTCGACGAAAACCTCGAGGTCATTCGGCTTGAGCTCACTCCGAAAATCACTCGTCTTCGTATGCTTGAGAAAGTGACTGAAGACTATATTCTTCGTCACAACAAGTCGGGCCGAGATGTGCTAATGACGGCTATCAATTTGAAGATAAAACCACTCGAGTCACTACGGCAGCGCGTTTACACACGGCTTTTTAGCCTCGTGAATCGCACTGGACGTTGCGGCGAAAGACTTGTGCAAACTGAACTCAAAGCACAAGAACATGTTATTCAAGGTCTCGCGAGTCACTTTCGAGATGTTCACTCTGCAATGAAAGCCCAGCGCGTAAAAGCGAACTCGATGCCGTCCGAGATGACGACTTTAAATAGAAAATTCGGATTTGCATCGAAAGTCAGTTTACCGGGACTCGCCGAGCACGAGCAAGCGCTGGGTTTCACCGGCGAAGACTACCGCATGTCTCGCCTGCAAGGTCTTTTGCGAATTACTGAAATCTTAGAAGAGGGATTCAGCGATAACGATCGAAAGATTCGCCCCCGTCGCGCAAAAGGGTCGATTTTAATTCCGTCTCGGCTTCGAGACATCGATTCCTCATGGCGGTCAAACAGTCTTCGGCTTGATTGGAATAACGATGTCGACGAATTCGTCACAAACGGAATTCAACAGACATTCGATCCAGGCGCGGGTTTCATCAATTGGTCGAATCTCAACCTACTGGCGACGTCGGCGCAGATTCGTATTCGAGCTATGGCGGCTCTGGCGAAAGCCGGTTTGGTTGAAACGGATCAAGGTCAGCAGCGGATTGAACCGCGCGAACTAGTTCGCCAGACACTTGTTATGCAAAAGTGGATCGAAGTCGAAAATAACATGTGGACAAACGTTTTGAATATGACCGGTGAGTACACTCGCACCGATCTTGCGATTGTGCTGGATGACTTTGTCTGGGAAAAAGCGAACCGCGCGTGGCTCGGTTCGCTCGACTACACATTCACCCAGCTTTCAAAAGACAAACTCGGCGAAGGCGATGGTTCGAACGGTGAGGCTGAAGCACAACGGTTCACGCGGCGAACGGGCCCGTTGGAAGAGCTGAAGCAACATGCTCGTGTCGCTCGAACGTTCGGCGAACCGACCCTTAAAATTCCAGCTTCGACAATGTCGCAACTCACCGACCTCTACACAAAAGGACTCGACGATCAAATGTTGCTTTTGGCCGAGCTGATTGCAGAAGCAAAGCGACTTGAGCCCGAAAAGGCCGCCAATCCAGCGCTGTTTCCTTCGTGGCGAATCTACACATCGCGAAGGAGTCCGGTTATTCCGCTGCTGGGGCCTTCGGCGGTCGAAGTCGTTCGTTCTAAAGCAGCTGAATTTAGTCGTCAGACCGGCTACAAAATGCCGATCGTGGTACAGAGGGCGCTCGACAACCGCGAGGTCGCGCGCTAATTCTTGAGATCATCACGATGGCTCCATAGCTCAAGTGGATAGAGCGCGGGTTTCCTAATACTGTTGCCGGTTTCATTAAGTCATTGAATCATCTCAAAATAGTGCGTTTTTGCGGATAGAACTTTTGGCCTCAAATGGATAAAAACTGCCGTTCGCCCTATTGAAAATGAGGCGCTAATTGCCGATACGTTCTATATGGCAAAGATGAGTCGCTGGTTTCTCTCAAAGGACAACTCTGCGTCGGCATCGTACCGAACGCAGGATGGCCAAGGTTGGGCGATTCGTCGTTACGAACGCATCAATGGAAAGACTCGCTGGGAACGCCTACCGCGAAAGCTATACGACAACACAATCAGGTTCGAGCGCGAACTATCGGTCCTCGTAGAGCATCTCAATAAAGAGCACATGACTGAACTGGAGCGCGCCCGCGAAGCCTACCAGATCAAACACAAGTTCATCACTCAGGTCATTTTGGACGAGTACGCAGCGCACGTTTCCGAGAAGGGCACCAGCGACGTTGCTTCGCGAGGTATCGTCAATCGAACCACAGAAAACTTTCTGCATTTCTTCGTCAACAAACTGAAACTGAATGACCCATTGGATTGGTTCGCCAATCAAGCACTTTGGGGCGCAGCCCTCACGAACAAGAAGCCCGCGAACATCACCGCTGAAAAGTGGGAATCAATACGCCTTTTGCCCGAAGGCGAAAAGTGGTCGGCGAAAACGATTCGCGACCTCGTCATGTTTTCGAACCGATTCTACAAGTGGCTCCACAATCGCCATCCGAAGCTATTTCCGCTTCTGGTTTTCGAACCACTCACAAGAGCGCAGCTGAAACTTTACGACGGCAATCGAACGCTCGATAAGCGCGAAGAGCCGTTAGGAAAGTTCATTCCCGAGAAAGACTGGGCAGTCATCGCGCAGAAGATTGACCCAGAACTCTTTCCGTTTCTATGGCTCGCCTATCACTTTGGTCTTCGCCGAGCCGAGACGCTCGCAATACGACCAACAGACATCAAGACCGGGTATCTGCATTTGGCCCGTCAGCTGATTTCGATGTCACCGGAAAGAGACCCTCAATTCGGGCCACTAAAAAGTCGCCATACCCGCAAAGTGTTCTACTGGTTCACCACGCCAGCCGAAACTTTCGAGGTAGTCTCGATGATTGAAACCCGGATGCACCCGGCAACACTCTCGAAGGCTGCGTCCGCCGCAATCAAGAAGCTAGGTTTCGATTACAAGATGCACGATTTCCGACGTACCTTCATCACCAGGGCTCTACGCGCCGGTAGGTCCATTGCCGAAGTTCGGGACTGTGCGGGCCATTCTTCTATCGAAACGACCAACAGATACGTCATGAGGGACGAAGAGTTCGACTCAGACGTGTTTACACCCGTGCCGAAGCCCGGTAAAACAAGCTAAATGGCTTCGTAGCTCAAGTGGATAGAGCAGGGATTTCCTAAATCTCAGATCCCCGTTCAACTCGGGGCGAAGTCACCATTTTCTTCTTAGTTCCGATTGCGGTGCGCGATACACGCCCTTTCATAACGAAGTGAATCTCGCCGCCTTTCCAAAGGTGGAACCCAGCAAACGCAAGTAGCGAAAAGAAGACTAGGTACACGTCCATTAGACCGCCGCCTCTTCGGCAAGCCGTTGGCTCCGCCGACCTTTCGCCGTCTTTTGGCTTTCCTTCTTCAGCTTTTCTCGCTGAACGATTGGAGTAAGTTTTCGAATCAGGCCACTAAGTTCATAGGCCGTGGATTGCTGACCTTTGCCAACTTCGAAGCGGTATTTGCGCTTGATGATTCCAACCGACTCCAGATTTTTGAGACGCTTCCGAAGCGTGCTCTCCGAAATTCGCATCGAGTCTGCAATCGCCTTCTTCGAAGGCCACGGAGGACTTTCAACGTCCCACCAGTAGCTAGCGATTTGGATCACGATGTTCAGATCGACTGGATCAAGTCCGAGTTCATGCTGGAAGCGCAGAACGGAATTCGGCAGCACGAGGTAGCCAAGATCAATTGCGTCTTTCCCCCACTTTTTGTTAAGCTGTAAACCTGATTGCGCCTTCGATTTTGGTGCTGCTTCCGTGCTCATTCGCCCGCCCTTCCGGCAAAGAGTTACGAAACTCACGAAGAAGAAGCAACCTTACCCCATGGTCGCCAGCGCCTATTGCCCCATGGGAACCAATAACTACCCATCCCTGGGCTGTGCCGACCACCGAATAGGATACACGGTAACTAGGACACCTGGTTAAGGACGCATAGTACGTTATGAGCCCTGGGATTGAACGCCTATGGGGCAGCCATGATTCACTGCATTAATTTTGAGACTTGTACTTACACAAAACTTACACATATGGTCGAAGAATGGCTGGGCGAAAGAACTTTAGCTGGTACAACGGAATGTCAGTAGAACACTTGTTCATCGCGATGAAGGATGAATGTCGGTGTATCGACGTCGAATTCTCGAGGATGTACGTCGAGACCGGCCTCGAGAAACTCATCAAAGCTGCTCGAACTGCTCCTGAATTTCGAAACCAAAAGGAAATCGAGTCAGTTTGGCGCCTGGTGCAGCCACAGTTGCGCGCGTCTGGAGTCTTGGGGGCTTTCGACACACCTGCAATCAAAGCGAAGCTTGTCGCCTTTGTGAAAGGGACTTCGCCCAATCGTCCGAAACCCAATTCTCCAGAAGTCTGAAGTCTCCGATTTTGCTGCATTGCCACAAGCTTGTGTCAGTGGGCCTAATTACGCCAGCCGACAGCCACGAACTTTAGAGCCGATTTTGGCTTGAGACCGATTCGATAATGTAGTGTCTCTTGTTAAAACTGGAGGCACACATATGAAAGACCCGATTGCAGTCGCAAAAGAGAGCAATGTTCTAAGACTCATGTTTGATGAAGTCTGCGCCATGCCCGAATTAACCAGCGAAATTAGCGATTCGAAAATCATGCGCCAGACCGCAAGTCGATTAAAGGTGGCTCTTCGCGGCGTGAAAAGCAGATGCACATGTATCAAGCGTAGCTACGACATGTGTGAGTCCTGCATGGAAATCCAAGGCTGCGATCTAATAGACCTGCGCGCTTTTTATAATACGGTTCGCCGGGCAAAAAAATTCAACATGCCTTCGAACGACCTTCAGGACTACGTCGCGAGTTTCAAACAGCGTCTCAACCGTTAGGCGAATGCGAGTTTGCCTTTCCATGGCTTGCAGAGCTTCATCGCTTGGTCTGGCGCGGTATCAGGACTGAGCCACTCTTCAACGTCTTCCGGGTGAATGATGACAGGCATACGGTCGTGGAACTTCTCCATGAACTTGTTCGGTTCACATGTCAGCATGGTGCAGGCATCGACCTTCTTTTCACGGAACGTCTGTTCGCCCCAAATGCCGGCCAAAGACATGATCTTGGTTTCAGTGTCTTTGATTGGTTTGAATTTTCCATCTAGCGGTTCGTAGAAAACCGACGCAGGCAAGATACACCTACGACCTTCGCGCCAAGTCTTAGCGAACGTGCGCTTCTCTGTGATGGTTTCACTCACAGCATTCTGAAGAATTTTAGAAATGAACTTCGAAGGGTCTTTCTTTCCAGGCATGTTAAGACAGAAGCCCCAGAACCGTGCTTCAATGTGTGCCTCATCACCCTCGGCATTCATGAGCACCGGAGCCTGATAGCCTGGATAGATAGTAGTCTTGATTTCGTCGAGCGTTGGCTTATCGACCTTGTAGAAGCGAGCCATCTCAATGTCGTCTGGGGAAGTGTAACGTGAGCACATTCTAAGATTTCCCACTTAGGAGTGGGACGACGATAGCAAGAACGACTTGGAAGACCGCTAAGCCAATCGAAATCCATGTCAGCCGCTTCATAACCATGAAGGACTCGTTCGCCTGTCGTTCCTGGATCTCGAAAGTGATGAGTTTCAAAATCCAATCGACACGTTCAGTGTTGAGGTTTTGCGTGCCGAAACGCATTGCCTTACCGTAAAGAAGCTTTAGATCGTCCTGGGTCTTATATGCCTTTAAGACTGTGTAGGCTTCGGAGCTATTGAGCTTTTTAACTTCTTCGCTGTCAGTCATTTCTTCAGCCCTTCTTCGGGGCGGCTAGGCCCTCAACACCAGTCCACTCGAACGGCAAATTGATCCACGCAATGCAATCCACGTTTCCACGTTTTGCGCTCAAACACCGAGCGAGATAAAATCGCATCCCGGAAAATCGACAAAATAGCTTTCAATGTAAACATTAGGTTTGTTTACCTCTAGATTTTTGCATAGTGGCGTTGAGTCTGTGGCCAAACGCGTTTGGGTGAACTTCCACTTTTTCGTCTTCGAATCTCGCTCAAGCACAACCATGTTGATAACGTTGCACGCGCCAAACGGCTCGGAATCAGTGATGTACTTGTCCTTCGAAATCTTTTTGAACGACATTTTGAATTCGTTCACCATAATACCGCATTTCTTTGAATCCAATTTCGCCGTATCCAAAAAGTGATTTTGAACACAGGCGAACGAGTCCTTCTTCATGCACTCACAGCTTTGACGAAAAATCTTGGCCACCTCAGCTAAATACTTAGATTGACCTTCATTTTGCGTCTTCAACTCTTGGTCCTTGTTGCACTCTTTCTTGAGTTCCTCGACGACCTTCTTCTTATCCGATTCGGCCTTAAATCCTTCTAAGGATTTCGCAGCTTCCTCTACAGCCTTAGACTTCCGAGTGACTGATTTTTGATTGAACGAACAAGCCAGATAGCCAGCCTTCTCTACGCTATTGGAGCAATTCATGACCAAAGTAGATTCTTCCTTTTCGCTGACAAAAACGGCAAAGCTCGTTGGGCCGACCTTATCCTGAGCAGACGCAAAATTTGAGATGGCTAGGATTACTCCGAACAAGATTCCATTCATATTTTTTTCCGATCTATCTTTGCTATTCGGCGAGCGTTCAGTTCGCGTCAATCGACTACGCCGCCAAGTTCTTCAAAAGCCGCAAACATATTTGCTATCGACTTTTTTTCGGAAGCGCTGATTTTTCTATCTTTGTAGTATTGCTGGCCCTGAAATCTGATTTCGGCAGACTTGGATGCAGCGACTGACTTTAACAACTGGTAGTATTCTGGAGTCATTTTCACATCGACCCACTCCCAAACGCTACCGCCACTGTTGTCGCGCTCGACTTTGAAATGATCGAACGGTACGTCGGTAGTTTGGCCATCTATCAGAAATTTGTATCCCTTAACAAAAAGCCAAGTTTCGTCCTGAAACATGATCTTCATGCGAAGCCAGAAATGCGCATTTTTCTGGCCCATGTAGGCTTCGACACGAGTGCTGTTGGTCCCGCCGAGAGGATGCGATGAGTACCAAGTCACACCTTCCATTTTATCCGTATTTTTTTTGAACGTTGCCAAAATCTTCTTAATTTCAGCTGGTGTTTTCGGCGGTTTCGCTGGGACCTCGGCGACTGTAGGGGCAACGGTTTCGCTGTTGGTTGGCGCAACGGTGCCTTCTGACGAGCCGATCTTGCTGATGATGTTGATTACGAATCCGAACAGCAACAGGTACAGAATCGCTTTAATGACCCTTGCCGAAGACCCAGTCGAATTGCTTGCACCGCATTGCGGACAAGTCTTCGCATCCGTGCTGATTTCTTTCTTGCACTCTTTGCAAGGCTTCAACGCCATGGCTTCTCCTAATTCAAAACGTGGAGTCGTCAGGGTATCTTTCCAGGATAGGTTTATGAATGCCTAGATTCCGAAAGTGGTAGGTTTCGATTTTCGTCTAGTTAAGAATTCTTAAGTTCGTCTGGAAAGTCACTTATCCCGAACTTTCTGAGCAATTTACGGAGTCGCTGAACCCCAATAAGGCCGCAGTTCCATCCAACCTCGTCGATCAAGTTGCTATAGTCCTTCCAGAAAAGCTCGTTCACATCGTCGTCGGTTGGCTTTAACCGCTCCCAAATGTCGATCCAACGCTGTTCCACCTCTGTCACCTTGCGCATTCGATTCCTCCTGCCATCGGCCATCGCGCCCTCTACTGGGCAAGTTCATTATACCAGAGGTTTCCGATTGGCCATTTTCCAGCCCATTTTGAGGGTTTGTGCCTTCTCAGAGAGAAGCGCCACAGTATCACCTTGCTAATCATGGCAATTTTCCGAGCGCGACAATCTTAAGGATGATCAAGGCCATCCTTCAATTCCGAACGGAGCCAGACCATCCGGCTTATCACCGGGAATCGACCAGTCCCAATGTCCACAATGTTAGATCCGATGTTCGTAAAGCAGTTCGAACGCGAGAACCGCTACAAGTTCACCTACCAGGAACTCGAAACAGCCAGAGAAAACGAAGGCGAAGTCGCTATTTGGCTCGAAAACCGTGTTCGTTACGTCCGAATCCCAACCCTTCGGTTCCCAGAAGACCTCACGGAACAAGAGTTCTTTCCAGAGGGGTACAACCAATGAAGCGGTATTTTGAAACGGAAGAATTCAAACGGCTCGACTCCGAATGGAAAGCCAAACTAAAGGAGTCAGGCTTCGAAGACCTTGAAGACGAGAATGAAAATTTGACGGAAGCCCAAATCTCAACTCAGTCGAGTTACGCCAAAGGTGCCGCCTATTACGAAGCCATCGAAAGAATTGTGCAGGAGTATCCTTTCAAGCGCGAAACAGACCGGGTCATTCTCAAACTGCACAGCGAAGGCATGTCGCTTCGAAAGATCGCAGAACGCTTGCAAGCCGATCCAAATCTAAAGCCGCTTAAGTTCAAAGGCGTTCAATGGGTCATCAGAGAAATTCTAAAAGACTTCGCAGAAAAACTGCACAGTAGCAGTTCTATAGATGGCTAAATACTTTTCTCTAGAAAAATGGGCCGACCAAGTCGGAAAAGCCAAGACCGTTGCGACCATGCGTGCGTTGAACAAAGCCTCTGCTAAAACGAAGACTCAGTTCATTCGCGCCATGGTCCAAGCGTCGGGCCTAAAGAACAAAGATGTTTCAAGGCGCATCCGGGTACAGAAAGCGACAAAGGGAAGCCTCACCGGCTACGTCTCGCTTGGTACCAAGTTCGACATTCCGCTCAGCTACTTCAGCCCGAAAGAGAAGACAGTCCGTATTGGCCGTCGCAAGTACAAGGGCGTGACCGTAAAGATACCTAGTGAAGGCGGACGCATCGTCGTACCGAAAGGTTT
>JALHOI010000062.1:10630-11011 GCA_022843085.1 Pseudobdellovibrionaceae bacterium | reverse complement strand
GTTGCCACAGTCGCCGACGATTGGCTGGCTTGCTTGGCACTCGATGCCGCGCTTGGTGGGTAGTACCGTTGGTTCCGCCCACTTCCCGCTAGCGCGACACAGCCGGCGCACGCACTGAACTCCAGGAAGATCCGAACGGCACGACGAGGCACCCTTCTTATTCCCCTCACAGGTCCACGAGCATTGATTGAACGAACCTGCAGGCGAGCGGCACAAACTCGAAGCCTGGTTTGAACTCGCGGTCACGATTTCGCCGTTAGAGGTCGGCGATCTTGACGAGTCGCCCGCAGAGCTGACGTCGCGCCAACTGACGTCTGTGGCTCGATCGAGTTCGAGCAAGTCCTCCTTCGAAAGCTTCGAAGTCGGAGTCATGTAACCGCG
>JALHOI010000062.1:0-10620 GCA_022843085.1 Pseudobdellovibrionaceae bacterium | reverse complement strand
GCAAGGGCAGCCTCAACTTCAAACGAAGTCGAGTCCTTAGCGACAGCCGGAACAATAAAAGCACCGTAGGTTTCAGCGCCAACCGCCAGGTGTTGTTTTGATTCGCCCCTGGCGTCAAGCCTCACCTCACCGGACGTTGTTCGCACTTCCGTCTTCCATTCGGCATCACCCATTTCAAACGTCACGGTAAAGTCTGTTCCGCGAACGCCGGCCACAGCGGCACGCGTTTTCACTTCGAATTTTGATTCACCGTCGTTGTAGCGACCGTTAACGCGACTGCGCACGCGCCCGCGTTGAAGATCGAGCAAAATCGTTCGCTTTGACGGGCCTTCTCGCTTTTCCATCAGCGCTTCGGCAATCAGCAGTTCAGACTGCGGACTTACGAATACTTCAGAAAGCTCAGGCAGTTGAATTCTAACCCGACCGTCCTCGCGGGTGATAATGCGATCGCCAGCAAACACTTTCATTCCCTTGATGATGGGCACGCTGCGATCAACGTCTTGGGATTTGCGTTCGAGCCGCGCCTGGCCCACCGCAAGAATCACCACGCCCCCCCGCAAGGAGTCTTCAACCGTGCTCGCAACCGCGCGAGTTGGGTTTTCTCCCTTTATCTTCGCGAGGCAAGATTTTTGGTCGCCAACTGGCTCGCATTGCGGGCGCTTACACGACTTCACCTTCATCAAACTCGGACCGCATTTTTCTGTGTAGAAGTCGACTCCGATCTCAACTTCGCAGGGAGCACACTGCGACTGCGGACACACACATGAGCCTTCACCTACTGAGATCGCAGGCCACAAAAGAAAAAGAAAAAGTGCCAGGCCCGATATCTTGTCGCCGAGCGACAAGATATCGGGCCTGGCACTTTTTCGAATCTGAGATGTTGTTGCCATTGAGTCTTCACTTATCGGTCTAGGCTTCGATAATCTCGATCTCCAAAATGTGAAGTAAAAATGTGAGACACAAATTGTTATGTTGAACGGTAAGCTTCGTGTCGACGAGTTCGTCACAAAATTCCGGCGCCCTTTACTACGATCGAGAGCACACGGCCCACCTCTTGAACTCTACCTCAATACGAACGTCGCAAATTGAACGGGGGAACAAAATGGAAAAATCAACGGGTGGGATTCTCAGATTGAGACGTCATTCTGATGTCCGAAAAATAACCGTCGGCTACTGCACGTTCGGTCTTATTGTGGTGCTTGTGCAGCTTGCGCTAAGTAGTTCATAAAGTAAGGTGCCGCGGTGGGCTGCGGCTCACGGCTCTTTAAGCTCGAGGCCCGTCGCGCTCGGGCGCTTTTCTCGTCGGCCTATCTTTTGAATTTCCCAAAGTTTTACATACTTGAGAAAGATCGAGTAAGCGGCTCCGATAGAGATGACGAAGCCGGCAAGACCATCCAAGAAACCGCGCTTGATAAAATACGTCTCAAGAAATTTTCCGAAGGGTTTAAATATCAGTTTTCGTCGTTGAAAGCGTTCGCCCTTTGCGAACAACGCCTCGGCCCCTAACCCGGAATAACGGTTGTTCGTCGCCACTTGCTCGGCATGATCAGCGAAGGGATAATGCAGAAGATTGCCCTTTAAACGCTCAACTTTTTTTGCCGAAACACGTTCGTGAACCGCACCGCCAACCCAATGGGCACGCTTCCGATTGTAGAGACGCAGCTGCAGGTCGGGGTACCAGCCTCCGTGGCGAATCCACCTTCCTAGATTGAACGACAACCGCGGAAAACGATAACCGTCGACTGTGAAATGGCTTTGGTCGACGCCGCTCGCCCACTTTTCAAAAACCTTGGTCAGCTCCTCGCGCAGCTCAGAGCCCACCGCTTCATCTCCGTCGAGAGACAAGACCCAATCATTTTTCGCAAGCTCGGTTGCTCGCTGTTTCTGTGCTTGAAAACCGCGCCATTCTTCAAGAAAGACGCGCGCGCCAAGGTTTCGTGCAATCTCAGTGGTCCTGTCGCTGGATCCCGAGTCAAGCACGACGACGTCATCACAAAACGAAGCAGATTCGATCGCACGAGCGATGCCGTCTTCTTCGTTGAGCGTTATGATCACCAGCGATATAGGGAACTTTGAATTCGACACGCCTTCCCAAACTCGCTGTTACCACCACTATTGTCAAATCGTCGCAAATGAAATCAGATGAAGCTCGGCGATCTACTCCCCGATTGGAGCTTTCATGAAATTTCTGAACACGACTCTTTTAAAGACTCTCAGCACAGCGCTCGCCACTTTCACCGCCACGACATTATCGATGTCTGTAGCTAGCGCTTATTACTCGACTCTCGACAACGGTGAAGTTCTGGGCGACGGACAATTTCAAGCGATGTTCAATCCGCAGCTGATCTTCAATAATTACGATGGTGGAAACTTTACTGGTCGACTCGACATGGGATTAGCCGACGGCCTCTCCGCGCGCGGAATCTTGGGATTTGGAAAAGTCGATTTTCAAATTGGCGGGCTAGTAAAATGGATTCCATTTCCTGACACCGACTCGCAACCAGCGATAGGCGGCGAAGCCGGCATGATCGTCTCGCGAATCGGTTCACTCACACAATACTCGATTCGGTTTCACCCGCTCATCAGTAAAAAAATCGAAACCGAGATCGGCGACGTCATCCCCTACACTTCACTTCCGCTCGGTATCACCGTCCAAAGCGGCGGCGTCGACGAAACTTTTGTTCCTGTTCAACTCGTGTTGGGAAGCGAACTTCGCCCTCTCGAAATGAAAAACTGGAGCTTCTTCGGAGAAGTCGGCGTTAACCTGACCAAATCCTTCGGCTACATCACGGCCGCAGTCGCCTACCGATTCGAAGACGCTCATAAAAAATAGGGACCTAATAATGGGAAATTTGGGTACCAGGTACCTTCTGTAACAAAAAAGCCCTCGGAGATTTCCGAGGGCTTTTTCTTTCACCGCTTGAGCCAGGCCGCTTCAACCTGACAACACTTTCTCTACTCGAGAATCTTTCTGCTATCGAACGTCTTTGTAGTCGGCGTCGATGACGTCGTCACCTTTCGCCGCGCCAGCTTCGGCGCCAGCAGCTGCACCATTTTCACTGGCATCAGCCGGGCCCGGCTGACCTGCCGCATTTTTCTTATCGTAGAGAGAGGTCGAAATCTTGTGACTAACCGACTGAAGCTTCTCGAAAACCTCTTTGAGTTCTGTCGGAGTCGTCTCTGAGTTCTCGAGCGCTTTTCGCGATTGGGCAACGAGCTCTTCAACCTTTGTTTTGTCGCCCGCTTCGATCTGAGCCGCGTTGTCTCGAAGTAGCTTTTCCATGCTGTAGACGAGACTATCGAGATCGTTTGCGATCTGCGCGCGCTCACGACGATTTTTATCTTCATCCGCGTGCTCTTCGGCGTCGCGAACCATTCGGTTGATTTCGGCTTCCGTCAGACCCGACTTGGCCGTGATCTTAATCTGCTGCTCTTTGCCGGTGCCCATGTCTTTTGCTGTGACGCTTAAAATTCCGTTCGCGTCGATATCAAACGAAACTTTAATCTGCGGAGTACCGCGGGCAGCGGCAGGAATACCGACGAGCTCAAAACGGCCTAACGTTTTATTGTCACGGGCCATTTCTCGTTCGCCTTGAACCACGTGAACGTCAACCGACGTCTGGTTATCGGCGGCCGTTGAAAAAGTCTGCGACTGCGTTGTTGGAATAGCCGAGTTTCGCTCGATCAGCTTCGTCATGACGCCGCCAAGAGTTTCGATGCCCAAAGACAGTGGTGTGACGTCGAGAAGCAGGATCTGCTTCACGCTTCCGCTTAAAACACCACCTTGAATCGCGGCACCCATTGCGACCACTTCATCGGGGTTTACCGAACGGTTCGGCTCTTTATTGAAAAACTCTTTCACCGCTTTTTGAATTGAAGGAATTCGAGTCGAACCGCCGACCAAGATGATTTCGTCGATGTCACCGAGTGCGTAACCCGAGTCGGCTAACGCCTTCTTGCAGGGCTCAAGGGTTCGGTTGACCAAAACTTCTGTCATCTGATCAAACTTCGACCTTGTGAGCTTCATCTGCAGATGCTTGGGACCCGAAGCGTCAGCTGTTACAAACGGCAGATTGATTTCAGTTTCAAGCGCAGCTGAAAGTTCGACTTTCGCTTTTTCTGCCGCCTCTTTCAAACGCTGAAGCGCCATTTTATCTTTAGTGAGATCAATGCCTTGATCTTTTTTAAATTCGTCGACCATCCACTGCAAAATAACAATATCAAAGTTATCGCCGCCAAGGTGCGTGTCGCCGTTCGTCGACTTAACTTCAACAACAGTTTCACCGCCGACTTCGCTCACCTCAAGAATCGAAACGTCGAAGGTTCCGCCGCCGAAATCGTAAACGGCAATCTTTGCATCTTTATTTTTATCGAAGCCGTAGGCCAGCGCTGCGGCTGTGGGCTCGTTGATGATGCGTTTAACTTCGAGACCTGCGATGCGGCCGGCGTCTTTCGTTGCCTGCCGTTGCGCATCGTTGAAATAAGCAGGTACGGTGATGACCGCCTCTTTAATCTCAGAACCGACATAATCTTCAGCAACTTTTTTCAGTTTTGCCAGTACCGCGGCACCAATCTCTTCAGGCGACACCTGCTGAGTGCCGATCTTAAAAGCAAGATCGTTTTGGCCTTTTTGAACAACCGAATACGGCACAAGCTTAATCTCTTCGGCGATCTCGTCGAAGCGACGGCCGATGAAACGTTTCGCCGAATAGATCGTATTCTCTGGATTGGTAACAGCCTGACGCTTCGCGATTTGCCCCACCAGCTTTTCGCCATCCTTTGCAAAAGCGACAACAGAAGGCGTGGTGCGCGCCCCTTCTTCGTTTACGAGTACCTTAGGGTCACTGCCTTCCATGATTGCGACGCAAGAATTCGTTGTCCCTAAGTCGATACCGATAATTTTACTCATAGATGCTTCCCTTTATTAAAAATTGAGGCTCAATGCGGCTGAAGCCTCTGGCTCGCTATTTTCGCTCGCTATTTTTGGATCGCGACTTAGTCAAGATGAGACCCAGCCTCGATTCGTCAAGGCCGCGGTCCTTACTTTTTCGAGGAATTTTTAGCTAAAAAGCCCTTTTTTAGCGGGCAAGACGTCGACTTCGCGGTCCGTTGCGATTTGGCGCAAGAGCTTCTCTTCGTCTTTCGAAAGTTTCGACGGGATTGTCACATCGACCGCCAAAATTAGGTCGCCACGGCCTTTCGATCTCAGTATCGGAATGCCTCTTCCTTGAACACGTAGCCTAGCTCCCGGCTGTGTTCCAGGTGGGACTTTGACCAGCTCTTTACCGTCGATATTCTCGAATTCAATCTCGGTTCCGAGTGCCGCCTGGAGATACGAAATTTGCATTTCAGAATAAAGATGGCTGCCTTCTCGCTCAAACCGTTCGTGGTTTCGAACCTGAAGTTCCACGTAGAGATCACCGTTGGGGCCACCTCGGTAACCACCCTCGCCTTCATTCGAGACTCGCAACTGAGTGCCGGTGTCGACACCCGCCGGGATCGTCACTCGAATTTTACGCTTCGCCTTCATGCGACCGCGACCCGCGCAGGGTTCACACTTCTCTTTTATCTGCTGGCCACTGCCATGGCAGGTCGGACACGTCGTTGCGACCTGAAAAAAACCTTGGCGCGCAATCACTTGCCCCTGACCACCGCAGGTCCCACAGGTCGCGGCGCTCGTTCCTTTTTTTGCGCCAGTGCCGTTGCAGGTATCGCAGTTCGTATCAGTTTCAAATTCGATTTCTTTTTCTAAGCCGGTGACCACCTCTTCGAGTGACATCTCGGTGCGGTAGCGAAGATCTGCACCGCGCGACGGACCTGTCTGGCGCGACCTTCGGCCACCAGTCTGGCCGCCGAAACCGCCGCCGCTGAAAAAGTCGCCAAATATGTCAGAGAAATTAGAGAAGATATCGTCAACGTTTTGGTACGACTGTCCTCCGCCGCCTTTGAAGGCGTCATGCCCGAACCGATCGTACCGCGCCCGCTTTTCGGCGTTACTTAGAACTTCGTAAGCGTTGGCCGCTTCTTTGAATTTTTCTTCAGCAGTTGAATCGCCCGGATTTTTATCGGGGTGAAATTGAAGCGCCATCTTGCGGTAAGCTTTTTTTAAAACGTCCGCAGTGGCGTCTTTAGACACACCAAGAACTTCGTAGTAATCGCGTTTGGTCGTTTCCGTTGGCGGCATTTCGCCAATATGGGGCCAAGATTTACGACGTCAAGGTGAATCGCGAGGAAAACGCCCCGTGAACCCGACATGCGCCGGTTCAAGCTAATTTTTTTTCGATTTTGACTTGGCGAGCTCTTCATCAATCAGTTTCAAACGGCGTTTGACCATATCAGCCGTCGGCCCTTCGGGTTGGGCCTGTAAAATTTCGAGAAGCACAGATTTCGCGAAGTCCGCTTTTCCCTCATCAGTGTAAAGTCGGCCGGCCAAACTGTAGACCCACGGCGGTGCACCGTTACGCCCCGCCTGAAGCAGCAGTTCGGCCGCGCGTTCTTTGTCTTTGAGTTCGATCAAATAATGATAGGCCGCGCGGTAGGCAATGTCCCAGCTATCAGGCACCTGCCGGACACCCTTATCAAAAATAATTTTTGCCCCCGCCGAATCATTCACTAAAACGCTTAGCGTGGTCGCGCCGTAAAAGTACGGCATCTTAAATTGGGGCGCGAGTTCAGTCACTAAATCGAGCATTCGAAACACCCAGCCCTTATCGCAGGCTACACCGGCATTCGAGCCTGCCACCGAATCAGGCGCCTTCTCGCAAACCGAAATATCTTGTACGACTCGAATCCAGAAAACATCAGCCAAGGTTTCGCTGTAACCGAAGTGGAAATGTCGAATGATCGGCGGTGGTGGGATAAATCGGCGAGGCTCAACGGCCCGCTGCTGATGAAAACTGAACGACAGAACGGCAATGCCGAGAAGCAAAGTCGACAACTCGTAGCGTGACAAACGAATGAAGCGAACAACGTCCATTGGCGTCAGGGTATCGTTCTATCGATTCAAGTACCACATCTGCCATCTGAAACCGGACCAAAAAAAACCCCTCTTTCGAGGGGGGGTTTAAGGATCTTTTTTTACGAAGATCTAACTCGAACTAAGCTTGGACTAGTAGCCACCGGCCTGTGAGTTCACAATCGTCTTACTGTCGTTGATTGTCCAGCGATCGTCTGTCGTGCCGCCGACGAATCCTCGAGCTTCAGCAGAGAACGTGTTCAACGTCGGTACGAAAGTCGCCGCACTGGCCGTCGTAATCGCAACCGCAGCTTCGGTAACCGCCGCGTTGACACAGTCGTTAGTCGAACCGTTCGTCTGGATGATGCACGTGACAGCCGTGTTTAAGTTAGCTGCAACGTAAGTTCCCGAGTAGACACCAACGCCCGGTGTGAACGCTGCGCCGAAACCGACCAGGTAACGCAGCGAACCGTTCGGACGGTAGCCGGCGTTATAGATGTCGCTTAAGTACGAGTTCCACTCGGCCTGAAACGCCTTTTGAGCCGTGAATAAAGCCGCCAACTGCGCTCTTGATTCAGCCGCCCGTGCTTTAGCTTGGAAGCGCGAGAAGTTCGGAATGGCGACTGTCGCCAAAATACCAATGATCGCAACAACAATCATCAGCTCGATCAGCGAGAAGCCCTTTTCAGTTTTCAACATACGGACAGCTTTCATATTTCCCCCTTAGGAATCTCTATTAACTAGGTTCTAAAAACTACGTTCTAAAAAAATTATACTCACTATTACTTTTCGTATCAGTTGCGCGTTCGCTCTCACTTCAAACACATTTCTATCGGTCGTCTCGTTCGCGTACTGAACAAAATCTTAAAACTTACTTCACTCTTCCAACTCATCGACCCAACTCCTCGACGTCTTCCGTCATCGCCAAGTTGGTTGATAGTTTGTCGTTTCACCGAACGTGCCAAGCTTTCGACTCAACTCGAAACACATTTGAGTGTGTCTCTTGTGACGCGTCTCGCGCTGAATCACGTGGCCGAGTCATCGCGAGACAGTGTGTGGTTCAATCCGAAACGATTCGAGAAAAATGAACTCGTTCGCCGCGTGTGAGTAGAAGTTTGACGGATGCTAACCACCTGAATAGTCCAGATTTATTTCGAGGCGACTAAAGATCAGGCGGCGAAAGCGCGCAAATGGGCCCTGAACAGTCATTGTGCGGGTCCAGGTCCTGGCGCAAAGGAAATCGTGCCAACATAGCTGACCGCGAGATCAGATTCGTTCGAACTAGCCCAGCCAATTTCTCTTTTTGAAACGCCTCAGTTTGCGTCACTTTCGTTTCTTTCTATATACTGATGAAAGAGAACGGGCGAGGTCGTATGGCTAACTCAATCGACACAACAGACGAATCGACGACCGTGTCTGTGACCGAGGCAACAGCTAAACCGACGGTACGTGTACCCCCGCTCTATCGGGTACTCCTCATGAACGACGATTTTACACCGATGGATTTTGTCATTCACGTACTTCAAAAATTTTTTAGTAAGCCCGTCGACGAAGCAACACGAATTACGCTTGAAGTACATCACAAGGGCGCCGGAACGTGCGGCGTCTTTTCGCACGAAATCGCAGAAACGAAAGTTCACATTGTGAACACGTATGCGAAACAAAATCGATTTCCGCTAAAGTGCACCATGGAGAAAGCAGAGGCTTAGCTCTGCTGGAGGTTTACGATGTTGAGTCAAAGTTTAGAGCGCCTATTAAACTCGTCGGTCCGTCTCGCGCGCGACGCCCGCCACGAATTTGTAAGCCTTGAGCACATCCTGCTCGCTTTTGCACAAGACGATGAAGTGATCGAAGTGCTTCGTGCTGTCGGCTGCGATACCAGTACTCTTCGCCGCGAACTTGAGGTGTTCTTAGAGAGACACGCACCAAGAATGCGACTGCTGAAAGCACAGGGCGCAAGTGAAGCCGAAGCTATGTCGGTACCGGTCGGGTGGAAGCCCGAATTCACGCTTGCTTGCCACAGACTTCTTCAGCGGGCTGTCGTGCAAGTGCAAAGCGCAGGGCGCGAGCAGGTGTTGCCAGGAAATGTCTTGATTGCCCTCTTCAACGAGACCGAATCGCATGCCGTACACTTTCTTGAAAAACAAGGAGTCAATCAGTTCGATGTCGTAAACTACATCGCCCACGGCGTAGCGAAACTTGGACCAGGCCCGTCGGAAGAGGCCCTCAATAGCGACAGCGGAGAATCAACGCGCAGTTCGAAATCTACATCGAGGCAAGAAAACAAAGGTGAAAACTCTGGCGATGGCGACGCCGGTCGAGATATCGACGGTTTGCCGAAAGACGCAGCAAAACAAGCCAAGCAGAATCCGCTTTCACTTTTCTGTGTCAATTTAAACGACCGTGCCCGCGCCGGAAAAATTGATCCGCTCGTTGGGCGCGATGACGTACTTGAACGAGTCATTCAAGTCTTGGCGCGAAGAACTAAAAATAATCCTTTGTTGATCGGTGAACCCGGGGTTGGCAAAACCGCGATTGCTGATGGTCTAGCACTTCGAATCAACTCGGGCGACGTGCCTGCTGTTTTAAAAGAAGCGATTGTTTATTCTCTCGATATGGGCGCTCTGCTTGCAGGAACGAAATTTCGCGGCGACTTTGAAGAGCGACTGAAGGCTGTCGTCAAAGCACTTGAAGCAGAAAAGCACGGCATTTTGTTTGTTGACGAGATTCACACCCTCGTCGGCGCCGGCGCGACCTCAAGCGGTTCGATGGACGCCTCAAATTTACTGAAGCCGGGTCTTGCGAATGGAAGCCTCAGCTGTATTGGTTCGACAACCTACAAAGAATTTCGACAGCATTTCGAAAAAGACCGCGCACTTGCACGGCGCTTTCAAAAGATTGACGTGAAAGAACCGTCGGTCGAAGAGACGATCGAAATTCTTGAAGGACTACGCGACCGGTATGAAGCCCACCACAACGTGCACTATTCTGAAGGCGCACTGAAGTCGGCAGCCGAACTTTCATCTCGCTACATCCAAGGTCGGCATCTTCCCGACAAAGCCATCGATGTCATCGACGAAGCTGGTGCTCGAGTTCGTATCAAATCCGGCGATGAAAAGAAGCGCACGATTCGCGTCGCCGATATCGAACGCGTTGTCGCCGCGATGGCCCAAGTTCCTGTCACGAGCGTGAATGTCGCCGACAAAGCAGCACTGCGCGAAATCGAATCTCAGCTTCAAAAGGGTGTGTTTGGCCAGGATGAAGCTATTCGTCGAGTCGCAACGTCTATCAAGCTGGCTCGAACCGGTTTAGGACGTGAAAATAAACCGATCGGAAGTTACCTTTTCTCGGGGCCGACCGGCGTCGGAAAAACTGAAGTTTCAAAACAGCTTGCTCAAGTTATGGGAAATCAATTCCTGCGTTTTGATATGTCTGAGTACATGGAAAAGCACGCTGTGTCTCGATTGGTCGGCGCGCCTCCCGGCTACGTGGGTTTCGAAGACGGAGGCCTATTGACTGAAGCCGTGTCGCGAAATCCCTACGCTGTAGTTTTGCTCGATGAAGTCGAAAAGGCACACCCTGATTTGATGAACATTCTGCTTCAAGTCATGGACAATGGAACACTCACCGATTCTCATGGAAAAGTCGCTGACTTCCGAAACACG
>JALHOI010000061.1 GCA_022843085.1 Pseudobdellovibrionaceae bacterium | reverse complement strand
CGTTATTTTTCATGCTCGTGTCCGACTTGATCACGAGGCGCGCTTCAAGCTCTTTCAGGAATTCGAAGAAAAAATCGACTCGCGAGTCTCGGTTATCCAAGTTCCTGAATATCGCCAAGATCTGTTTGGGCTCGAAGACCTCGAGCTGATGGCTGAGTTTCTTGGGTCGGCCGGTCGATGAGGAGACGCATGTTCAAGATAAACGTCGTGGTGCTCGTTGCGGTTTCAACTTCGATTTTGTTTTTGGCCGGCTGTGAGACGTTAAGTCCGGGTGGGAAAAAGTCGAAGCTGGGGCAACCTGGGCTTCATCAAACGGTACGTAAAATTCTCGGTTATCCAGACGATCCCTACCTGACGCCTCTCCCAGCAGCGCCAGAGGCGTATCGAAATGCTTACGAAAAGCTCGAGGCGCGTGACTACGCGGGTGCTGTCGAAGCGTTCTCGACATTTCTTCGCGACCAACCGACAACGAATTGGACACTCGCCGCCCAGTTCAACCTCGGGCGAGCGTTTGAATCCTTGGGTCGGTTTCGCGAAGCTTCGGTCAAATACCAAGAGACAGCCGAGAAGGGCCGGAAAGTTCCAAAGTTACAGGGATTGGCTCTGTTGCGACTGGCCGTCGTCCTCGACGCGCTTGGAGAAGACGACCGAAGTCTTGCGGCGTTAAAAGACGCTGAAAAACGCGCCGATAAAATGGCTCCAGAGATTGCTCAGACAGAATTGCCCGCGCGGTTAGCGGCCGCTTACGCGCGCGCACGTAACTTCAGCGAAGCTGAACGATATTTTTCGACGGCAGAACGCCAATTGGCACGGCTTCGCGCCGCAGTTCCAAGTAACGAACAACCCGAGTGGTTGCCGCGAATTTTGTATGCCATGGGACATCGTGCGCAGGCGGCTGTTGAGTGGAATCGTTTTGAATCGAATCTGATTCCACTCGAACGAAGTCAAATTTTTCTCTTGCAGTCAGCCGAGTTCGGAGTTGAGCCGTGGGCGTCGCAAGCCGCCACCGAGTTGATTTCGGCATACGGAGCGTTACGCACGTCGATCGATTCTGCGCCAACCCCTGCTGCCTCGGAACTAATTATCGCGGCTCGCGAGCAGCAGCGAACGCGATGGGAGCGTCTTGTTCGCCTAGCTGATGCTATTGCGGGTCTGCGGGCCCTATTTGTAAACGAAATCGAAAACACATCCCCCGATAACTCGCCGGTGCGAAGAATTTCTGAGTTCGCTGCTGAATTTGAAGAAGGTCTTCAGTCGACGCTTATGCTAGAGCGCCCGGTCGGCGAAGCCGCAACACCTGATTCTGTCAAACGCAGAGAATCAAGACGTGTGCGAGCTGTGAATGCCAAACCAGCCTTTCCCGGCGAGGGCGCAGACGAAGGAGAGGACGAAGAATGACAGGATTTTTTTTCGGTTTTACTGCCGGTTTTTTCGCGCCAGTGACCGGTTTTCGTCGCCTCTTGGGTGATCCGCAACTGCGCGCGTTGGCGATTATTCCACTTTTTGTTTCACTGATCTTTGGCTCGTTCTTCACGGTGACCGGAATTTGGTGGATGAGCACCGCGATTGGTACCGCCTCGCTTGAGCTGACAGCCTTACTCGGATTTGATCCGGCCGGATTTGTTCCGCTATTTATTTTGATTTTCGTTTGGCCGCTAGCTCTTCTTGTTCTTGGCGTTGGTGTGTACGTAACGGTGCGACTTATCGCTGCGCCATTTTACTCCTATCTTGCCGAGAAATCCCTCGTAAAACTGGGCTCAGTTCACGATCGACCTTTTCGTTTGCGGGAATGGTTGTGGATATCAGCTCGAATGCTGGTGGTAAGCATCGCAATATCTCTCTTGTTTTGTGTTGCGGCCGTGGTTTTGTTCGTTTTTTCTCTCGTTCCAATACTTAACGTGGTTGCGGCTGTCGGCTTCATGCATATGATTGCATTCGACATTTCAGATTACAGTTTTGAAGCTATGCAGTGGTCTTTGCGCCGTCGGTTTCGGCACGTGCGTTTGCATGCGGCCACCTACTCGGGGCTTGCGTTCGGTCTTGGCTTGTTAATGATGATTCCTGGGCTGGGGTTGGTCTTAGTGCCGGCGGCAGTGGTCGGCGCGAGCGAAACATTGCACCGCACTTTGACGAAGTCGGGAATTTCTTCAGATCAGGAGTTAGCATGACGACAGTGATGGAAGCGTTAAAGAGTACACAAAATGCACATCTCCACAGCGAAATCGTGCGGCACCTGCCGAAAGTCAAAGATTGGTTTAATCAGCAGCGCGGCGAAATCGATCTTCCATTCTATTCAAGCTATGACATTCGGGATTCAAGTCACAAAGTCGCGAATGTCGACGCGAATATTTACCCAGCTGGTTTTAACAATATTTGTCCGACTGATCGCGAGATGGCGCCGCCTCTTGTTCGGTATTATCTCGATCGTCACTACGCGAAAGGTCAGAGCGGCGGCTCGGTCAAAAAGCTGATGCTGATCACCGAAGAGCACACGAACAATCCGTACTACTGGGATAATGTTTTTACGTTGCGAGAGATCTTGATGGGGGCTGGCGTCGAAGTTTGTGTCGCGATTCCGCGTTTGGCGACGGAACGTGCGACCATGGCTACGGCGTCGGGTCGTCAAGTCGAAGTCGTATCCGCAGTCGTTCAAAATGGCGAGATTCACTGCGCGTGTTTTACTCCCGACCTGGTGGTTTCGAATAACGACTTCTCAGAGTTTTACGAAGAGTGGGGACCGACGTTGACGACCCACTTAAATCCGCCGCGCGAACTTGGTTGGTGGCAGCGCAAAAAATCGAATTACTTTAAGCACTACAACGAACTTTCAACCGAGTTCGCAAAGGTCATCGGTGTTGATCCCTGGATGTTGACCGTTGAAACCGAGCTCTTTGAAAACTTCGACATGTCGGATGAGGCGAGTAAGTCGGCGCTCGCACAACGCACGCAGACTCTGATCGATCGAACGCGCGAGAGTTATAAAAAACGTGGCATCACTGATGACCCGATCGCATTTGTGAAGAACAACGCCGGTACTTACGGGCTCGCGGTGATGCGTGTGGCTTCAGGTGACGACATCATGAAGCTCAACAACAAGGCGCGAACGAAAATGAAAGCCGCGAAGGGTGGTCGCGAAGTTGAAGAGGTCATCATTCAAGAGGGAATTCCCTCGATCGTTCAAGCGGCTGGAGTTACGGCCGAACCGACGCTGTACTTGTTCGGCTGTCAGCTTGCGGGTGGATTTTTGCGAACTCATTCTGAGAAAGGCCCGACCGAATCTTTGAATAGTCCCGGTGCCGTCTACAAACGACTTTGCGTTTCAGATCTCAAAATTTCTGTTGAAGAGCATCCACTTGAAAACGTCTACGGCTGGATCGCGCGGCTTGGCGTGCTCGCGATTGGTCGCGAAGCCGCTCAGATGGGTGTCGAGTACAAAGGCTATGACCGCAACGGGCAGGGCGGCGACTCGAGCTGCACTCTTTAGACTGAGGAGAATGAGCTGAGTGAAAATCCAAATAGTCGGCGCGGTTGTTCTTCTGGTGGGTGGCTTTTTCGCTGGGCGATTAAGCTTTGATGCAAAAAATGAGATGGCTGATTCTGCGAAATCGCAAGCGAAACAAGTGAGTTCGGAAGGGTCAGAGGTCGCCGCTCGTGACGCCGGCCCGGTCGGCAGTTCGTTGCCGGAAGCGGCGATAGCGACACCCGATTCGGCGACACCGGCTCGAGCTGAAATTTGCGATTCAAACTCGCGACCAATTGCTCGCGCCGAGTCGAACCTAGACTGTCTCGCTCGCGTCTCGCGACGCGAGCTTCATGAATGGATGGCCTTACAGCGGGCCGCGATGTCGCGGTTTCAAAAAGACGACCGTCAGTTCCCGTCTCGGAACCAGCTGAGTGCGGCCGACTGGAAGCGAGTTCAGGATTTCGGCGGCATCAAAGGTACGATCGATTTTAAGTTTGAGTCGGCTTTAGGCGCAGAATTCGAGATCGATTTTAAGAACTCGTCTATCAACATGTCGGCCCGCTACCGCGGTGCAAACGCCACCGATTCGAAAGACTTTTCTACAAGTAGCGGTTCCGCAACGCTGCGAAACGGATCGGGTGTCGGACTGACCGCCGACGGTTCAGGATATCACGTTGTCTTTGACAACTCTGTCGATGCGCCGGTCTGGGTCGACTATTCGCATTTCGCACTTAGCGTGCCGTACGATTGGGATCGGAAGACTGAAATCGCGACCGATGTCTTTGGTCTGAGTGAAAAGTTAAAATGGGAAGTTGTTGGATCAGCACGCCTGAAGCGTGCTTTAGACTAGTTGGCTTGCGGCCAGTCGATGACCAGCGGCTTTCGTTTGAAATCGCGCATGTCGTCTTGATCGACGTGGATTTCACGGCCGGGCTCGGACTCGCGATACAGCGTCACTTCGGTCACGGCCCACTTTGTCGGCCAGCGGTCCATCATGTTTGAAAACTTAAAGGTCGTTCGGTCGACGCTAGCAAAGGTGGCTTCGCCATCAACGGCACGTCCTTCGATGATTTCGCTCGCCGGAATCCGGATCGGCTCGGTACGAGTTAGGTCGGTCGACGTGGCACAAGGAGCATTCACTTCCATATGAGGTTTTTCGCCGTTTGAAGCCAACCCGTCCGCCTCGAAGCGAACGCGAACGCGGTCGTAAAAATCGCAGGCGAGTTGGCGTTGGCCCTCATCCGAACGAATGATGAACTGACCAAACTCAATACCGACAATATTCTCTTCTGTGACGACTCGTGCCGCGGTCAGCAGCCGTTTTTGTGACGCCATCATCAGTTCGGCGCCGTCGAGGCGTGAAAAATCTAGCTCTTTTCGAATCGCGGCGGGAAGTCGGCCGGATTGGCCTTTAACTTTCAAATCAGAAACATAGATCATTCCATCCCACGCGTTCAGCGAGATGAAAAATCCGAGGCAAGCAAAAAGTCCGAATGTCAAGACGCCGCCCCAGAACGCATAGCTCGGGGGGCGAGCTGTTTCATTTTTTGAAGCTGTGTCGGACATGATCAGGCCTCCGTCTACTTTATATCGGTCGACGAAGCCCGAGTCTCAAGACCATTAGGGTACCTGCTTCCCAAATTTGGGAAGCAGGTACCCTAGAACGCTTGGGCGAGCTGGATGAAGGTCCTGATCATCGCGCCCGAGGCACCCTTGCGAGGCGCGTAGGGGACGCGGTCCCCGATATGCCAGCCCGTGCCGGCGATATCGAAGTGCGCCCATGGAATATCTTTGTCGACGAACTGTTCGAGAAAGCCCGCCGCCGTCGCGGAGCCTGCACCTTTCGACGAACTGATGTTCGAAAGATCGGCGTAGGTGCCCTTCATGTCGCGGACGTGGAAGTCGGTTAGTGGCATGCGCCAGACCCACTCACCCGATTCTTTCGCCGCTTCGTCGATTGTTTTGGCGAGTTTATCGTTCCGTGTGAAGAAGCCGGTGTGCAAGTTTCCGAGCGCGACAACCATGGCGCCGGTCAACGTCGCGGCGTCGAAGATCGCCGCTGGTTTTTGCTCGCACGCATAGACGAGAGCATCGTTCAAAATCAAACGGCCCTCGGCATCGGTGTTGTTCACCTCGATCGTTTTGCCGTTGCGTGCGACGACGATGTCGCCTGGCTTATTGGCGTTTGGTCCGGGCATGTTTTCAGTGGTGGGAACAAGGCCGATGACATTCACTTTGAGCTTAAGCTTCGCGCAGGCGAGCAGGGTGCCGATGACGTTTGCGCCACCGCACATGTCGTACTTCATCTCTTCCATTCCACCCGACGGTTTGATCGAAATTCCGCCCGAGTCGAAGGTAAGACCCTTACCGACAAAACAAACGGGCTTCTTCGACGAAGCGGCACCGTTGTACTCCATGACAATAAATTTTGGTTCTTGCACAGATCCAAGTGAGACCGACAAGAACGAACCCATCTTTTCTGATTTAATTTTTTTTGCATCCCAGACAGTGACTTTAAGTTTCGTGCCCTTTGCTGCCTTCACGGTTTCGTCGGCCAGCATTGTCGGAGTCATCAGATTGCCCGGGCGGTCTCCTAACCAGCGCGAAAAATTCACGCAATTGGCGACGATTTCTCCGGTTTCGAGACCTTTTTCGAAACCCTTCACTTTGTGCGATGAAACGATCTGAACGGTCTCGATAACCGATTCTTTTTTTCCAGTTTTGAACTCGTTAAACGAGTAAGAACTGAGGGTAATACCTTCGGTAATGGCCTGCATGACGGTGTCGGCCTCGATCGACGTGTGCGGTAGCGAGTCCATTGCGAGCGCTATGGTTTTCACTTTTGCACCTTTTGCACCGTTAAAAGCAGTCGCCGCCGCCTGGCGAAGAGATTCAGAGTCGAAAGCTTTCATGCCGCCTAGACCAACGGCCAAGATATGACGCGCGCCTGCTAAATTTGCGTCGCGAAACAGCACACACTCGGCCGCTGAACCTGATATCGAACCTTCGTCAGCGGCTGTCATCAATTTTACTTGAACAGCTTTACTGACACCCTCGACGACAACGCGTGAAGCTTCTTTCGAGGCGATTTTGGAATCACCCTTGGTACTTGCTTTCGAAGTCGAGCCGCTCTTTCTTTCAGACGACTTGCCTTTCTCCGATTTCGACTCAGATTTCGAATCAGGCTTCTTGGATGTGAAGATCACAACAAGATCGGTTTGAATTTGTTCGAGGGTCGACTTCAAGATTTCAAATTTCATATTTCTCTCTGATTTCGTTTTTGCGCGCGACTTTGGTTCTGGTTAACTGTCTTGATGTTCTTGGGTAGCGTCTGGTTTTAGTCCGAATTTTCGTCACTCGACCATATGCAACATGATGTCATTACATCGATCTGAGACGATATTGTCGGTAACACGACGACTAGGCCGACGCAAACATCTCGTATGTTTCAGCGAAGGCGGGAGTCGGCCGATAAGAAGGCGCGCCGGTGAGATTTTGAACCGACGCTTTTTAGAGCTTATGAAGGGAACGATCCGTGGCATTGATACCGATTGTTGTTGAGCAGACTGCTCGTGGGGAACGTAGCTACGATATCTACTCTCGTCTGCTGAAAGACCGCATTATTATACTGGGAACTCCCATCAATGATGACGTTGCCAATGCGATCATTGCTCAGATGCTGTTTCTAGAGGCGGACAATCCGGATAAGGATATCCAGCTTTACATTAACTCCCCGGGGGGTTCGGTATCGTCCGGTCTTGGTATCTACGACATTATGCAGTTCGTTAAATGTGATGTTGCGACGACCTGCATCGGACTCGCGGCGAGTATGGGATCATTACTTTTGACGGCCGGCACGAAAGGTAAACGCTTCATCCTGCCGCATGCGCGCGTGATGTTACATCAACCTCATATTATGGGTGGGTTGTCGGGCCAGGCTAGTGACATCGAAATCGCGGCAAACGAAATGTTGAATACGAAAAAGCGGCTTACAGAAATTTATGCCGTACACACCGGGCAAGATTTCGACAAACTTGATCGCACAATGGACCGCGACTTTTATTTGAGTGCGCCAGAAGCACTCGATTACGGTTTGGTCGATCAGGTCGTGAAGGCGCGTAAAGGCTCGAAGGCCTAGGGGATATTGTAGAAATGACGATGAATAAAAAAGATTCTGGCTCAGGTATTCTTAGATGTTCGTTCTGTAACAAGACTCAAAACGAAGTCAAAAAGCTGATCGCAGGCCCCGGTGTTTACATCTGCGATGAATGCATTGAGCTTTGCAATGACATCATCGCCGAAGAAAAAGACCGCGAAGAGACGGTGAAGCCGAGCCTAAAAGTTCCGAAGCCGATCGACATCAAAAGCTACCTCGATGATTACGTCATCGGGCAAGAACGCGCGAAAAAATCGCTCGCTGTTGCTGTTCACAATCACTACAAGCGCATCAACGCGCTCTCATCGAGCCGCAAAGATGACGTCGAGATTCAAAAGTCGAACATTTTGCTGATCGGCCCGACCGGTTCAGGCAAAACTCTGTTGGCGCAGACGATCGCTAAAATTTTGAACGTGCCGTTCGCGATGGCCGATGCGACGACGCTGACCGAAGCCGGCTATGTCGGTGAAGATGTCGAGAACGTCGTTCTCAATCTGCTCCAGGCTGCGGACTACGATGTGGAGAAGGCTCAAAAAGGCGTCATCTACGTCGACGAGATCGATAAGATTTCGCGCAAAAGCGAGAACCCGTCGATCACGCGCGACGTTTCGGGCGAGGGCGTTCAGCAGGCCTTGCTAAAGATTCTCGAAGGAACAGTGGCGAACTTGCCTCCAAAGGGCGGTCGCAAACATCCTCAACAAGAATTTATTCAAGTCGATACCAGCAACATCCTCTTCATCGTGGGTGGAGCATTCGTCGGTCTCGATAAAGTCATCGAAAACCGCCGTTCGTCGAAGTCGCTTGGTATCGGTGCCGACATCCGCAATCAAAACGAGCGAGACAAAGGCGAACACATTTTGCAATTTGTCGAGCCCGACGATTTGGTGAAATTCGGTCTGATCCCTGAATTCATCGGTCGCATGCCAGTCACTGCGGTGCTTGATCCTCTCAGTGAAGAAGCTTTGATCGACATCTTGATCAAGCCAAAGAACGCGTTGACGAAGCAGTACGCTAAGCTGATGGGCTACGAAAAAGTCGACCTCAAGTTCACGGACGATGCGTTACGTGCGATCGCGAAACAGGCTTTGATTCGAAAAACCGGTGCACGCGGACTTCGCGGTGTGATCGAGACGGCGATGCTCGATGTGATGTTTGAAATTCCATCGAAGACGAACGTTAAAGAGTGCATCATCGAAGAAGAGTGCATCACGGCCAAAAAGCGCCCGACACTGATCTATCGCACCGACGAAGAGATGCGTGTGATGGAAGCGGCCGAGAAGGCCAAGAACGCGAAGCCTGACAAAGGCTCGGCCGAATCGGCCTAGACGGTATCTGTGACCGCCCTGCGACGGGCGGTCTTTTGCAGAAGCGCCGCGTCGCGAATCTACAGAAGGAACCAGACCCTTCAAGAGTTTCGCAGGTCCGCCGATCAATGATCGTTACATAAATAACAATTTAGTTGGCGCTTGCGCCTGTAAAGCCCCGGGGAAACCTGGGGCTTTCTTTGTCTTGGCGAAAAGACCTTAAAAGTAACCCTTAAACGCAGCCCTTAAACGCAGTTAGAGGTAACGCAAAAATCCGAGGCGAATTAAGAATCCATCAGCGATTCGCGCGTTGGCGCTTGAAGGCTGAGCGCGAAAGTTCGATCGGCTGGTGCCGCCTTCAACAAAAACGCCTCCTCGAATCTCAATCGATTCAGTCGGTCTAGCGGTGTGATTCCAAGTCGCGCCGAGTAACGTTTCAACACTTCCGCTGATGCCATTTGTTGCGTCTCCGACTGCGCCGACGGGACGGCTGTCTCCGTAGGGGCGAAGAGATCGGTATCCTAAAAAAACATAAGGCATCAGCCCCGCTGAAGAGGCGCGGGCGAGAGTCCACTTTAGGCCAGCTTGTAGCGAGTAAAAATAGACTTCCTCGTCGGAACGTCGGTGAGTTCCGAAACCTGCGCCGATGCGCAAATTCAGCGCGTTGCTGAAGAATCCGGGCGTTTCCCAGTTGAGGTCGAAGAGTGAGGTCTCGGTAACACCGCTGACGGCAGCTTGCGAGCTCCATCCCGACGGGCGAACTTGAAGATTCGTAGATTCGATTGGAGCAAGCGCTTCACCTGTGTTCTCAGACGCATGGCTCTTGGATGTGGTGAGCAAGCCGGTCGCGAGGACCGACGTAAGAAGAAAGGCAAATGTTCGGTGCACGAAATCAGATTTTTTCATGGATTCCGAGTACTGGGAGCTGCCGAATGAAGCAAGTGCTTCTTGAGGCTCGTCGAAGGTCCTGAAGCATAGATAACGCTTATAGCTGGAATATTTCAAAGCCTCGAGGCGGCCGTTAATTTCTTGTCAATTTAAATCAAGGGTCAAATTAAGGATCAAATTAAGGATCAAATGCAGGGGTCGATTCATGGGGCTCGCAAAAGCGTTCAGAAAAAAATCCGATAGCCGGACGCGGCTCGATACATTTCATGAACCTTTTGCGTTCTCGCGCGGGTCTGCCATCATCAAGAAGGTAGCTCAGTACGAGCCACCGTCTTGAAAGAATCGCACTTACACGGAGGAGGGGCCATGTCGGGTAAAAAGAACGATCGTAACGCTGACAAAACAGCTGACAAAACTGCCGACAAGTCAGGTACCGATAAAAATGAGGGCGCGGCAGTGACACAGCTGCCGATGCTGCCGCTGCGGGATCTCATCATATTTCCGCATATGATGATGCCGCTCTTCGTGGGACGCGAAAAATCGATCAACGCTTTAGAAGAAGCGATGTCGAAGCAGGTGGACATCGTTCTCGCCGCCCAGCGCGACGCGAAGACAAATAATCCAGAGGCGTCCGACATCTACGATGTCGGAACTGTCGGCTCGATCATTCAATTACTAAGGCTGCCCGACGGTACCGTGAAGGTTCTCGTCGAGGGCAAGCGCCGCGTTCGAATTGAGCGCTATGTTCCGAACGACGGATTTTTCATGGTCGACGTTCGCGATCTGCCCGAGATCAGCGAAAAAGAAGTCGAAGTCCAAGCGCTGATGCGATCGGTGAAGGCGACGTTCGAACAATACGTGAAACTCAACAAACGTATTCCGCCAGAAATCTTGATGAAGGTGACGAACATCGACAACTCGTCAGAGTTGGCCGATATCATCGCGGCTCAAATGAACTTGAAGCTTGAGGACAAACAAAAAATTCTTGAGCTGAACGATCCGGGTAAGCGTCTCGAGCAACTGCTCGAGATGATGTCGGGCGAAATTGAAATTCTCGAAGTCGAAAAGAAGATTCGCACGCGCGTGAAAAAGCAGATGGAGCGCTCTCAAAAAGAGTACTACCTGAACGAGCAGATGCAGGCGATTCAAAAGGAGCTTGGCGAGAAAGACGACTACCAGGCCGAAATTCAAGAGCTCGAAGAGCAGACGAAGAAAAAGAAGTTCTCGTCAGAGGCTCGCGAGAAAGTTTTGAAAG
>JALHOI010000060.1 GCA_022843085.1 Pseudobdellovibrionaceae bacterium | reverse complement strand
AAGCAATACGATGGTGCTCGGTGGAACCGGAGCGTACGCGGTCAATGTAGGCATCGGGCTTACCTCTGCCAGCTATCAGCTTCAACTTTCAAACGACTCGGCTGCAAAACCCGGTTCTTCGACGTGGACAGTGGCGTCTGACGCCAGATTGAAGGATGTGCGCGCACCTTTCACCAGAGGCCTCGACGCACTCGAAAGCCTGCAGCCAATTTACTATCGTTACAAACTCGACAACGCGCTCGGGCTTCCGCACGAGAAAGAATTTGTTGGCGTGATTGCCCAGGACGCTCAAAAGGCTGTGCCTGAGTCCGTGAACAAATCTCGCGACGGCTTTTTGCACGTTGAAACAGATTCGATAATCTGGACGATGCTGAATGCGATAAAGGAACTTTACAAACGATGGTGGACCGACAGTCTTGAGATACATGCAAAGCTTGATCGGCTCGAGAAAGAGAACGAGCAGCTCAAACTTGAAAATCGTAAAATCCTCTTACGTCTCGAAAAATTAGAACAAAATCGCAGCAGTGACTGAAAAAACGCGAGTAAAACGCATTTTTTTCTTTTACGATCGTAGCGTTCAACATCGTGACGTGAGGACAGCGCTCTTCTGTTTTTTATGCCTACGCTCGAGCTGTTGATTTACGAAATATAACTGCGGGTGAGCACATCGGACCTGTCTGGGCTCAAATTTCGCTTGTCGGTTCTGCGCCGCCGCCGAAGATAACTTTTGTAGATACGGTTTTTGCGTCTGTTTTTGCGTCTAAAGGACGTCGAGGTGTTCGTCCGATTTCCAAAGAAGAGCATGGTGTTCTAGCGACTCAACCTTTCGAGTTATTGACGTCAACGCGAACACCCCAGATCGAGCAAAAGTTGAAAATCTACTATCGGCTTCAAAGGTCGCTGGGCGTAATTCCAAAAGAAGTGGAAGCTCTAAATCCTGAATTTTTCCGTTGGCTTGATAGCGCGGATAAAAATTAATTGAGACCGGTCAGTGTCGGTCACCAGTCGTCAAAAAATTATCTGATTCCGAGAAGAACTAGCCCTGAAAGCCATTCCAGTCTCTGGCAGAGTCGGGGACGAGGGCTGACTCCCACGCCTCGAAGTCTTCTGGTTCGACTTCGATGCGATTCAGGAAGTCGTTGAAATCGTCGGCCACCCAGCCCACATTGTGATACGGGTTGCGTGTCCATTTGTCCGGCGACTCGTACTGACGTTCCCAGTAGATCACTTGTCCAAATCGACCTGGTCGAAGATCAAAGAGAAATAGACTGCCACCTTCCGCGCCGCCGAATACGAACGATCGCTCTGGAATGCGGCCAATAAACACCTGATTGACGATCACGAGGTCGTTGCCCTCCTCGGTGCGACCGTTGACCCGCAGCATGCGTGACCTGAATGCGACATGACCAACGGAGCATGCCTCGGAGTCGGGCGGCCACCAGATTCGCCAGAACATTGAACGATCTGCGGGCGCTGAAGTACGGAATGGTCGTGCGCCGTTGAACTTCAGTAGGAACTGCTCGTATTCGGCGGGCAGACTAGGGTTGCCGAGCGCAGAGAGCGTAGCGGAAAGATCCGCAGCGCGAATCGCCCCACCTGGTTTTTCAAAGCCAATTGAAGGGTCCAGAGCCTTTTTCATTTGGATAACTCCAATCGATTCTGAAGAGATGGCCGCCGTTAATGTCGGGTTGTTGTTCGATTCGGTAAAAAGTGCAGGCCAATCGCTTCTTGGAAGTAGAACTGTTAGTTTCTGAACATGGCTATGAAAACTTGTGCGGTCTTGTCATTATTTTTTCTCAACATGCGTGAATGACCAATTTGAACTTCAGCTCTTTTTCAATAGGGCGTTTAATCCTCGCACTTAGCTTCTTTGTGACCTTACTTTTTGAGCAAACCGCACAGGCCTATCGCTGTTCCGAACTCTTTTCGGTGCCTTCAGACCTCACTTATTCTGGTCTTCCAGGCGAACTAAAAACTGATCTTCTTCTTCGATTGAACGCAATCGTTGTCGATCATGTCGCAAAGTATGGCGCGGGCGCTGGCTCGATGAAACACCTAAAACTTGGCGAAGCCTTTTATCCCTTTCTCTCTGAAGCCGCATCGAAACTTACACTAGCTTCAAACGAAGCGCCGGTATGGCGAGAATTCGTTCGAATCGAAATCGACGTATTCGGCAAGCTATGGCGGAATGACAATACATATATTTCTTTAACTTATTCAGCCGGTCGACTTACGGCTTTAATGTCGATGATGGAGGATTCACCAGACTATGTCGGGGACAAGAATCGAGTGAACAATGTCCTCGACGCTGAAGGCAAATTCATGGCGGCTTTGGTCGAAAAGCTTTTTGAACGGGGCGTTCTGATATTACCAACGGTGGGCCACTACTCAGAGGGTGACAGCGTTCGTTCGTGGGGGTCTGGGATCTTTCAGTATGGGATCTTCGTCGATCCAGATGCTGGGCGTTTCGGAAATAAATCTTCGTCGACTGAATTTCGAGATCATGACCTGCGCCACATTCGCGACTACCTCGCAAAGTTTGGTCAACCACCGTTAAGCACAGAAGACGTTTTAAACGTTGTGGCTGATTACCGGCGAAACATACTTACGGCTGAAGAGTTAAATCGATCGATTCAAGCCCTAAATTTGCCTGTCAGGCGCGTCGCTTACACAGCGCTATACACTACTGGTCATGAGCAAAACATACCGTTAGAGGATTTTCCAAGCCGTCAGCAAATTCCGCACTTAGCTTTACTAAACTACTTCACGCAAATTTCCCAAAGAACAGCGCTGAATTTAGCAGAGCGCCGACAGTTTTACAGATGGTGGCGAAAGTCGATATCCTCCGAAAAACGACCTCCTGGTCGTACATTAGAATCAAGCCGGTGACCGATTGTTTTTGAGGCTGCAGCGAGCCCGACGGCTCAAGCTTGTCACTCTGTCAAAATTTTAACAGGCGCAGATGGTCGAAACATTTGGTAGGGTGTCGAAGGCAATGTGCCGACGTGCAGAAGTTAAGGCACGCCAAACTGTGATTAGGAGAAAACTATGTCGTCTATCGCGACGTCTTTTAAAATGGCCTTTATCGTGACAACAGTTGCGGTTCTTTCTGCTGTTTCGATCGCGCTCGCAGAGCCAAAACCGGTTCCGCATGTTTTCTTGTACGAAATCGGGGTTGTTGGCACCGACGAAGCCGTTCGCTCTGAAACCGCGCTCAAAGAATTCGCAAGAAAGGCCAACACCGAAGGTTGGCCCATGCAGATCGAAGCACAAACGTTCATCAAGCACGTCGAAGTCTACAAAGATAAAAGTTCGAGCATCGAAAACATCGTCGTGCATCGCCTCAAGGGCTGCGAAGCTTTTGATGCCACCTGCAAACGGTATGTTGGAAATTTGAATCGTCGAAAGGTCGACGATGTCGTGCAACTGGATGCTTATGAGGGCAATGTCCTTCTCCCCGCGCAAGCGCTTCGTTACGAAATCACGGTGGATGCTGGCAACCACTACAAGGAAGAATCAGTTTCCGTCGCCGGACAAACGCAACAAAAGTTAGTCGCGACAATGTCGGCCGAATTCGACCAGGCCCTCGCTCCGCTACGCCCACAGACGATTGCGGGTTGGGCTTCATTTTGTAACGGCAGCGGTTGCGTTCAGCTTTACGAACGGAAAGTTCAGTAGACGTAGCTTCGACGTTTCAAACGTCGAACGGTGCTGCATTGATGGCAGCTGTCAGTTTGTATAGCCCGACCGTCGTTCACGGTTTGACGGCCCTAAGGGCGAATTGGATTCCGAGACGGTGGCCTGTTTAAACTTCGATTGATTCGAATACTGAGAAAAAATCGCTGAAGCGGCCCGGTGTGAAACTGACCGCTCGAACAGCCACTCTTACCTACAAAGTTTAAGGGATTTCAGGCGTTGAATTTCGCTGTCGTCGCCGCATAGTGCAATGCTGCCCCATAAGAATCTCGAGTTCGTACCACAGTCAGATTGGGAATCGCTGTAAGTCGGAACGCACCTCACAACCGCTTCGCCCATCGTGCAATTACCCGTCTCGATCAAAACTTCACGCAGGTAAGTGGCTGATTGTAATCCGCCTTTTCCGCCTAAGAATGAACGCACAACTTTATCGCCATTCATGACCGACACATTCGAGCCTAATTCCTGGCTTATTGTACACTGGCTGCCTCCCAATGCTTCGTTAGGTGATTGCAGGCAGACGCGTCCGTCTACGAGGAGTTTTTTTCTCTGAGTAAGCTGTTCAGGTCGTGTGTTTTCAAACTTCGTTGACCAAAAGAAAGTACGAACTCCTCTTCTATTCCGAACCTTGAGTAACCTTTCGTAATCGTACAAATACTTGTTGCTGCAGCCTCTGAGCAGAGCCCTTTAGAAACCAGAGTGTTTCTTAGATTGATGGCTTCAGAAAGCGAAAGATCATTGAGAGTTGCAGGAACGGTCTGCTTTGTGACGCCGTTCAAAACCTGATACCTGCCCCAGTTCGAGTCTGATTGGTCGATTGTGCAAAACGTGTCTGCAGAGGCAAATGACGCCGAGAAAAGACTTAATAATACGATAATGTTTTTCATTGAACTCCAGTCTAAGTTTCAAATGTGCAGGCTTGCGTGCCAGTTCCCTTGAGACCACTTTTGACTCGTGCAATTTCAGCAATAACTGCGCCTGTTTTAGATCGCTCTTTCCGTGGAGATTGAAGCTGCGTCAGCATTCATCAAAACCCCAGAGCGGCTGGTCATCGCAAAATCACCTGGCAAGCATATGAATTCAGTCTCGTCGGGCGAAGCGCGCCTTCTTTTTCAGCCTTCAAAAATTCGCCGCCGCCATATGAAAGAGAGTGTTCACCCGGACGTGAGCAGCGCAAGACTTCGGTGTGAAACCCACTCGCGTCGATCTGGAGTACCGTAATTGATGATGGAACACATTTGCCATTGCATGTAACCGACCGGACTGTGGTTTTTAGAGTACCCATGTGTGGTGGTGTGAGGGTTTCGTTTGGTCGGGGCTCTTCAGCGCCGAAGTCGTGGTCTCTGTAAACTTCAGCTAACCCGTTGTAAGCGAGTTCGGCCGCTTCACCCGTAAAAGTAAGATCGCCCCAGGTCATGCTGACGGGCCCCAGATCACATTGGTAGCGAGATTGAAGGCCAGAGTACTGGGCCGCTACGTACTTCATCGCTGTGCAGGTGACAGAACCTTGCTTTCGAACGAATGAGTCTCTGTGGCTTCCCCGCGAGGTGTAGTCGACTTTTTCGGACCAGACCGGTGCATCCGTCATGGCCTCGTAGATCAACGAATTCACAAAGTTTAGTGTTGCTTGAGTTTGCGTGGCTTCTGCGCGGCCCAGTGATGGCATGGCAAGAAAGCAAAGAAGAGAAAAGAGACTCATGATTTTCATAGCGTTCGAACTCCGAAAGGGTGTGGAGAGTAGACGTATCATGTGGAGTCAAAATTTTGTGGAAGATTTGAGTTCGAAGAAATTTTTGCTGTACGAAATTTACCGGAAGCGAATCGTTCGCCTAAGCGATGAACGAGCTGTCTTGCTAATCAGCCTGAAGAACTGAAATCCCCGCCCGTTCGAAATCCTGAAGTGTCGCGCGGCCGGCACGGTCTTTGATAATTTCTAGCGTTTCAGCGAACTGGCGCTTTCGCCAGTTTTCGTTCTGGCCCCAAAGCTTCATTTCGATCAAAATTTCGGAGTACTCGGCGGCAGAGATATAGTCTTTAAGTTTCAAAAGGGCCATCAGCGGAGCACCAGACGAAACGAGTAGAAACTCCACGGCAGCCACTTTTCTGACGTCGGGGCTGCGTCCCGCGTGAATCAGCGTTCTTAGAAGATACCTTGAATGGCTTAGGCCATCGATCAACTTCAGTGATCGGAGTACGTCAGACATCGGCCCAACCGTTTCAATGTAACGGATTCTCTCTTCGCCATGAACCGAGTCTCGAAGAGAGACGACTGACTTAAACGCGTCGCGAACCTTAACTTCGAGACTCGATTGCGGACTTACAGGCTCGCGAGAGACCATCCTCAACGAGAGTGAGAGGTCGTCGTGGCTCAAGCCCGCGGCCAGCTCGAACACATTGACTCGGCCCGCTTTCAATTCTTTCAAGAACTTCGCTTCGACTGAGTTAACTTGTCTGACGCGTGAAAATTCGCCTGCCGAAATTTCAACGGCCTCGATGAACGTGGCCTCGACCGTGGGTGAGGAAGTCATGGCCGCTTTCAATGAAGCGGGGAGTCCGTTCCACTTTTGAGCGTCAAACTTTGGACCGGTGTCCTTGCTTGACGGCTGTGTGCGATCTAGAGCGTGCACCGTTAAGAGCCCAGCATTGACAGAAAACGATTTTGAAAAAAGACCTTTCAGCTCTTGTTCTAACGAGTACGCCGCATGATTTGAGCCGTCGACGACAAGCTGCAGACCTATCGAGTAATCAAATATTTCGAGGACATTCGTCGTTGTTTTTTGAATTCGGTCTTTGTGCGTGCCCAGAATTTTGAGTGTGTAGCCAGAGTACGCGCCGGCAGATTCTCCCCAAAGCCAAATGCGAAGGCCATGACGTGCGGCGACCTCCCGAATAATCTCAAATTCTTTGAATCTCGAAGTTCTGGCCTCAGACGCCTTTGTAAGTGCGTAGGCGTGAAACTGCGGTCCATCTTGCGGAATCGGCGCGAGGGTGTCGATCTGGGAAGTCGAGCTGTGCCGAAAGAGATCCGCACACGTGATTGCTTGCGCAGACGATGCGAACAACGATTGAAAGATTGATTCGAAAACAAGCGCTTGAAGGAATATTTTTATCACTTGTTGGCCCAACTGATTGTTGTGTGAGGCTAGCGGAAGCGTGGCACGTTCACAACTTGCAGATCCGGTGCCTGCAAAACTCACCCGGTTCAGCAAAGCTCGACAATTGCCCTCTACTGTCCCGGCATTAAATGTTCACCAAAAACGCTGGGATTAAGCTCAGTGGACAAGCCAGTTGATAGAATAATCTTCCACCAACCTTGAATTCTTTTTGATGAAGCGGTCTACAGCGTTCTGATTTTTCCGTATGATTTTTTGATAATCGGCAAGACTTTCGGATTCAGCACCATCGGTTTGCACGAGTGCAGAGTAAGTGAGAACGAGATCGATCGCGGCGGCATTTCCTCTTTCAACTCTCGGCCGTAATTTTTCAAGACTTGCTGATCCGAAACTGTATGTGCAGGCGCCCGAGTCTTTACAGCAAAGGTCGATTGAGCCTTCAAAAATACCGATCCACTTCGATGAGATACGAGTTTTATCTTTCGGTTTCAGCTCTATCAGTTTCTTGATAGCTGATCGACCGTCAGAATCTTTGCCCGAAGCTAGATATTGTAAATAGCTGTCTAGAAAAGCCCTTTCGCGAGCAACCGCAATCTGGCTCGAGCTACTTTTGTAACAAGCTTTGAAGTCGTCGAATGTAGTTTGACTCGCAAAACTAGTCAGCGGAGCGAAGACCAGAAACAAAACATATTTCTTCATTTATTCCTCTTAACGGCAGTCAATTCTTTTAAAGCCAAATCTTTGGGAGGCTCGTAATGAAATTCTCTCGAACGACATCAAGCACCGAAAGCAAAACGAGCAGAACAGCAAGCAAGCACCCCGATTTCAAGCCAACGGATCGCCACGAATTGAATAACGGTCCAATCCAGCCCATTAGAGTCAGCATCGAGATGAGGGCAAAGACGAACGCACGAAGAGTGTCACCTTCATTAAGAAATTCTAATCCAGCCTTAGTGAGCAGGGCGAACAGAGTTCCACATACCAACGAAAGGTAGACGAAGAATTTTTCAAAATTTGAAGTCATACCGAATCCTAGGTCGGTGCCCCAGTGTTGGCAATCGACAACACGAATGATTGCAGGCCACGCCGTTTGGTTCAGGGGTTTGGTGCCACTCGATCTGTTTACGTCACGCAAGATTATTGTGACGCCGCTCGCCCGCTGTCGCGACATCGCCGCTAAGTCGTCAATTCCAGCCTCAGCGATTCTAAAAACCGAGTCATTGTTTTCACTCGTTCGGCCGCTTCGGCTTTTGCAGTTGCGGTCTGCATCGTCTTTTCGAGATGAAGTAGCTTCGTGAAGAAGTGGTCAACGGCGTTAGAACGGTCATCAGGTTGTCTTCGGTCGCAGAACGGGTCATCGGGATGGTAGAACGGTCTCCGGGTAAGCCCGCTCAAGCCAAAGCAGCGAGCAATACCGATCGCTCCGAGCGCATCGAGGCGGTCTGCGTCTTGAACAATTTTGGCCTCGAGGGTCTCGGGTACAACTTTCGCCGAGAAGCTGTGTGCGCAAATCGCGTGGTGAATGGCAGGAAGCAAAGCTTCTGTGTATCCCCAACCCCTCAGCAGCTCGACGGCGTGGTCAGCGGACAGCCGTGAGGCTTGAGATCTTCGGGTATCAGTCTTTGAGATAAAAACACAATCGTGAAGGTAGGCAGCCGGTACGACGATGTCGAAGTTCGCTCGCTCGGCTTTCGCGAGTTTTTTGGCTACACTTACAACCCTTTCGACGTGAAGAATGTCGTGGGCCGGGTCAGGGCTCTCTCGGCAAAGGCCGGCCATGTAGTTGTGAAATCTGACTTCAAAATCTTCCATGAATCGAATTAGTCGAGCGGCCCGAGGTACACCACTTCGATCAAACTTTCAAAGATTCCTTCGCCGCGAAGGTTAAGAGTTGAGTATGAAATTTCAATTGGACCCGATCGCCAAAACATTTCGGCGCCGCCATCGACGGTCGAACCAGGGGAAGTGGGTTGAAGACTAAGATCGAATTTGTCCGCAAGGTGGTCGAGCGCCTCGGGTCGAACACGACCAGAAAATGTGTTGAAGAGCCCATCATGTGCGCCTCGACAACTGACCATCGCATTATTCAATCTTAGACCTCGCAAAACGAGATGATGGCCAATCGCGAGTTGGGTAGGGTTTTTACCCATTGGCAGCTGCAAAAGTCCGGCAAGTTCGTGAATCGGCGCACCCCATGGCAGAAGTTGAGCGCAGTCTTCGAGAAACACTCCGTCTTGCAAAATTGAATTCAAATCCGAATGTAAATGCAAATTTGGCCCCGTTGTGAAAGTTCAGAAATTTTGTGCCTTGAGCATTTGAGTTGGTAACGCGACGACCACTTCGCCGTCATCAATTTCGCCGGTGGGTTCAAAGCCGAGACCAAGATAGAACGGTGCCGGGCCGTTCGCGGCCGGAACATACGACGTGTAGAATTGGCGAACCTTCGGTCGGCTTGTGACGTGGTCGATTAACATCCGAATGACGTGCCGCCCGATCCCACGCCGCTGATATTTTGCGTCGATCATCAGTCGCCAAAGCCCTATCTTCGGTGCTTCGGGCGGGTTCGGCTTTAAAGTCTCGTCTGCGAGCATAACAAAACCCGCAAGTTCTCCATCGGCGTAAATGGCACGAAACCAGGCCTCGTCACTGAACAAAGCTTGCGCCAGCGAAATTGCGTTGGGGGCGACAAAACCTTCTTGTGAAGGATGAACCCTTAACTTTGTGACTGCAATCACAGTGTCGCTTGTGATTTCTTGAAGTGAGACTTTCATTGGCCGATCGTAAATCAAACTCTGCAGAGGTTGCAACTCTCGATGTCGAAGGGCAGGCACGACAAACTCAGTTGGGCGCTCGGCGGGCGCTGAATGCTGCGCGTTCCTCGGGTGGTTCGCCCTAGAAGTTTTCGCCAATTTCGATTAGCCGTGAGCAATAGCCTATTGGAGACCATCTGATGCGTTCTGTTTGTAGCCTCATTCGAGTTGTATTTTTCGGATTATTCTTAAGCCTTGTCCTACCGAATGGGCCTCGGGTCGCGATGGCGCAAGAAGTTCAGTCAGGGCCTGTCATCCGTATAAGTGCACCCGTACAAAGTATTGACTGGCATCAAACGCTCGACCTCGCCTCGGCGCGAGTTATTTTAAGTTTGATGCATGGCCTTACTGCCTTCGATGCGGATGATAAACTGGTTCCGGCTCTTGCAGAAAAGTGGACGACTTCGTCGGATTCAAAGTCCTTTAAGTTCTTTCTAAGAAAAAATGTCGTTTGGAGTGACGGCGTGCCGCTCGTAGCCCAGCACTTTGTCGACGCAATCATTCATGTTCTCGATCCAAAGACAGGTGCGATCGGAAGCTCGGCGATGTGGATGATTGCGGGCGCGAAAGATTTCAATAAAGGTGTCACGAAGGATGCGTCGCAAGTTGGTGTCCGAGCGCTAAGCGCGCACGTCCTTGAGTTCAACCTTGTTCAACCTTCGGCTTACCTTCCGGCGTTAATGGCGCACACGATTTCGTTACCGGCGCGCCTCGACGTCATAAAAAAACATGGCGACAAATGGACGCGCCCTGAAAATCTCGTCGTGTTGGGCCCGTACAAGCTTGAATCTTGGAAGTCAGAATCGTTTACCCTTGTGGCAAACAGCACGTTCTATGGCGCGAAACCGACCGTTCCGCGCTACACGTTTCGTGTCGTACAAGAAGATTCAACGGCTCTTGATCTTTTTAAAAATGGCAACCTCGACATCATTTACAATCCGCCCCGCACCGAATGGCCCAGTCTAAGGCTGGGCTCGACATTTAAAACGTTTCCGAATATCCGGGTACTATCGATGGCTTTTAACGTCACGAAAGCGCCCTTCGACAATCCGAAAGTTCGACGAGCTTTTGCGTACGCAACAGACCGAAGTAGTATTGTGAAGCTCTTCGATCCACGTTTGAGATCGGGGGAGGCGCCGATCTACCGCCCAGTTAATTCTTGGATTCCGGACGGAGTTCCTGGATTTAACCCTGCACTTGGTTTGGCTTTTAATCCCGAACTTGCGAGAAAAGAACTAGCCGCTGCTGGTTACCCGTTAGGGAAAGGATTGCCGAAGATTGAGCTTTCGATCGACTCGCGAGACGAGAATCGAATTTTGGCAGAGCGACTTCAGGCGCAGTGGAATGAGGTTCTAGGAGTCAAAATCGACCTCGCGATGAAGGAATCTGGTGGCTATCGCGGTCAGCTTCGTACCGATCCGCCTCAGATTTTTCGATTTGGCATCGGCGCCGTTTATCTAGATCCCGACCTATTTGCTCGGATATTCATTG
>JALHOI010000059.1 GCA_022843085.1 Pseudobdellovibrionaceae bacterium | reverse complement strand
ACTGCAGTGCATTGAGCGAAAGTCTCATCGAAAGCGAACTGTTCGGTCACGTTCGCGGATCATTCACGGGCGCAACTCACGACCGCAAAGGCGCCTTCGAAATCGCCCGTGGCGGCACAATTTTTCTTGATGAGATCGGAGATCTTCCGCTTTCACTGCAGCCGAAACTGCTTCGTGCGCTCGAAAACAAAGAGATTCGGCCGGTCGGCAGTGACCGATGCGTCGAAACCGACGTCCGTGTTATCGCAGCGACTCACAAGGATCTTGAAGGTATGGTCCATCAGAATCGGTTTCGCGAAGATCTCTATTGGCGCCTGAACGTGTGCTCGATTAAACCGCCGGCTTTACGTGATCGCATGGAGGACTTCACAGACCTCGTCTATTTTTTCTGTAAACAGATGCGAGTGCGACTAAGCTTCGGTGCGATCGAACGGCTACGAGAACACACTTGGCCCGGTAACATCCGAGAATTAAAAAATGTGGTCTCGCGGGCGTCGGCGTACTTTCCCGGTCAGCACATTCAACTGGCCGAAGTCGAGACTTTGATCGACCGACCGCTGCTGATCGCGCCTGAGGCCTTTCACGTCGCCGATCGAAACGCGATGCAAGACCTCGGGCCTCAGTCGACAGGTGGCAGTGTTATGCGCGAGATCGAACGTGAAATGATCATTCGGCGACTTGTGGCCAATCATGGTAATCAGCGCAAAACGGCGGTCGATCTGGGCATGCCAAAGAGTACACTTCACGACCGGCTAAAAACGTACTCGATCGACCTCTCTCAAATCAAACTCTGACGTTTCAAAAACCAAGCCTAACCGCGAGAGGCGCGTATGCTGACTTGCCGCGCGCCTCGGCTCACTCCGGGTTCAGAACGATCGTCTTAAAAAAGACACGACGTACTTTGCCCCTCGTCATGACCTCGTTTAGATCTTTTCGGATTAACAACTTTAGTTTTGCTTTTCCGTCTTCGCCAGCAAGGTCAGGGTAAGTCATTCGTTCGACCGACCGTGCGACTGCGTCTCGAATTTCAACTGATCGATCTTTAATCTCGACAGCAGCTTCTTGATTATCGGTTTGAAGATACAGTTCAAATGCAGCCATTGGATTCGCCGACTCAGAGGCGTCTTGGGTTCGACTTAAGTTCACCACAATTCGTTCAACAAGAATGACGAATTCGGGGTGCAAAAGTGGATCATTAAAGTCTTCAAACGACGCTGTCGACGAATAGGTAAATTTGCCGTCGGCATGGTCTGCGAAATCTGCGACCCAAGCTCGTTGCGCATTTGGAAGTAGAGTGCCTTGAATTGTTTTTGCGGTAACGAAAACTAAAAGCCCGAGCGCAAGAAATGACATCAAGAGGGCTGCTTTTTGCGAATTGCGACGCGAACTCAACCAAGCGGTTTTCGCCCTCATCCTCGCGATCAGTGCGCCAAGGGCGGCCATCAAGAGTAATTTCGATTTCGCAAGGAGCTCGAGAGTCACACCCTTCGAATCTTTAACCAATCGAACCAAGAAAGAGCGAAGATTCCGGACATGCCCCTCCACGCGCAACATCAAAAAACGGGCACGTTCGAAGCGCGTGATTTTTCCTGGCGGCAGGAGCTGAGCAATGTCCTCATCTTCATCGGCAGCCAGTGCAGCGGCGTCGGCTTGGTCGAATCCTTCGCCGCGAAGGGCCTCGATTTGTTTGGCCATCTCGGGGTCTTCGATGTTCAACAACTCATCGATTCTTTCGGGAGAAAGCGCCTCGGCATGCAAGGGCAAAGTCTCTGCGGGCGAGGCAGAAGCGACACCTTCTTTTTTGGCAATTAAAGAATCGGTCGGGGTCAGATCGATATTACGAACGAGACCTTCGAGGTCGATGACGTCGTCACTAGACTCGGGTGGTTTGTCAGTCGGTTCGGCCATGCTATCGTAGCTTGTCACAGACCAAAGGGTGATCGCACACGTTTTCTGTTCAAAACGAGACAGTATCTGCCGATAGATATTCGAGTGGTGCAACCGCGTACATCTCGAAAGGAGTCTAATGGAACAGACCAAGGTCGTGTTGACACGTGCAGGCCTAATTTCATTGTCGCTGTCGCTCATGATTCTCGCTAGCAGCTGTGTGTCGGTTCGGCGATTTAATGAATCAGGCAATTTGCGAACAGCTGATGGTGATAGACGAGACTTTGAACGACAGACGGCTCGCGACGAACTTGGAGCCGGGTCGAGTGATCGAGCCATCACGGCCCGACAGTACCTCAAACGCGCCGAAAAGAATCTCGACGGTAAAAGCGAGCGTGAGCAGTACTACAAAGCAAAACCGCATCTAAAAAATGATCTCGAACGACTTCAGTTTCTAGAGCTGGACTCAACAGCCGCGCGTGATCGGTACCTCAACGCAAAGGGAATCAACGGAGACCAGATTAGCCATCCCTTTGAAATGCAATCACTCGTTGACCAGAATGACATTGCGGCCGGCATGACTCGGCAAGCGGTGAAAGAATCTTGGGGCCCACCGGATGACGTCGAAATCGCTGGCAACCCTCTATATGGAAACGAGAAGTGGAAGTATTCAGAACAGGTCACCTCAAGCGAAGGGTATATGACCGAAAAGCGAACAGTCACATTTGAGGGTGGCCGCGTCGTTGGTTGGGAAACTCGCTAGATAAAGTTTGATCTTAAACTTTAGTGCGCATCCTGCCAGTTCTGGGCGACTCCGATATTGACGACGAGTGGCACTTTGAAAACAGCCGCGCCCTCCATTGTCGATTTAATCAGCTTCGCGATATCCGTACCTTCGACCCTCGCTAAAACTTCTTGAGGCAAAGCATCTTTCGATAAAGCATCAGCCCCCGAAAGGCCGAGCTGCCTGTTTGAAACCTCAAAAACCAATTCGTCATGAACTTGTAAAATCATGTCGATTTCTGTCGGTTCACCGGCAGTGAATCTGCGTAAAGCAGCCTCGACATCGATCATCGCTTTTTTAACAAGGTCACTTGCTGCTCCTTGAATCGGTGCATTGATTGCAGCTCGCTCGCCAAACTTTCTTACGGCTCCATTGCCAGATTGAAACTCAGGAATATAGCGACGTCGCCCGAAAATCGTTTCGACGTAGCCCTGCTTCTTAGCGCTTTCAATTGTATCATTCATGTACTCACGCACCTTAGCAAAACGCGTGAAGTAACGACCGATAATATCGGTCGCATCTTTTCGTGAAATACCAAGAGTATCGGCTAAACCGAATGCCCCCTGCCCATACGCGAGCCCGAAATTCACGGCTTTAGCTTGGCTTCGCATTTCGCGCGTCACCTCAGAGATAGGCTTTTCAAAAACTTCGGCTGCAGTCGCGGTGTGAATGTCGAGGCCCTGTTCAAATGCGCGAACGAGACCAGGATCGTCTGTAATCTGGGCCAAGATACGAAGCTCAATTTGACTGTAATCGGCGCTTAGAAGTTTGCGACCCGGCGGCGCGATAAAACTTTTTCGAATTCGCGCACCTCTCTCGGTACGAATCGGAATATTTTGAAGATTTGGATTCACGCTTGAAAGACGCCCGGTGATCGCACGCGCTTGATCAAAGGTTGTGTGAACACGACCTTCACTATCAGCCAAAGCGGGAATAGCGTCGACGTAAGTTGATTTCAGTTTCGTCAACTCACGCCAATTCAAAATATTCCGCGCGATGGGGTGATCAATCGCCTCGAGCACTTCGTTGTCGGTTGAAAAACCGGTTTTCGTCTTTTTGCCAGATGGAAGTCCCATTTTACCAAATAGAATCTGCCCCATTTGTTTCGGACTTCCGATATTAAACGGTTCTCCAGCATCGGCGTGAATTAAACGCTCAAAAGTTTCGACATCGCTCGCAAGCTCTTTTGAATAAGCGCTTAGCAATTCGCGATCGACCATGATGCCCTTGCGCTCCATCCCGTATAAGATCGGCACAAGAGGAAGTTCGTACTGCGAAAGGACCTTCTGACCGCCCAAGCGCTCAAGCTTCGATTCGATCGTTCGGCGCAACGCGAACTGCCAACCAAGCGACTGTGAAGCGCTCGCAAAATCTGGAAGCGGCAACCCCAGATACTTCGTAAAAAGCTCGTGTACGGTTTCGATTGCACCGGCGTGTTCGACGTAGGCCGCAAGTTTTGCATCCCACGCCACGGTGAAATCGCGAAGTTGATATCGATGCGCGAAATCCTTTATATCAAATCCCGAAAGTTTTCGGCCACTCAAAACGCCCGCGAGTTCATCGGGATTTCCCGCTAGCTGATAGGCGCAGCCATCGAAGCCGGCGATCACTCCGCGTTCAGAATGAATGACCCAGATTTCCGTATCGTCGGCCGAAGCTTCGAGCTTGGCTTTCAGCTCACCAATATCGAGCCGCGCTTCACTCCAGAACGGACCCGGCTGAAGCGGGGAACGTTCGGAAGGCACCGCCACTGTCGACGTACCATCCGGTGCCGCCGAGCCGGTCGCATCGTTCGAAACTTCGGCTGGCTTTTCATCTGGCGCAGCGGTGGCGGGTGAATTTGCTGATGAACCAAAAAGTTGTTTGGCCAAACTTTTGAAACCAAGTTCTTCAAACATCGAAGAGACGTTGAGACGATCAATTTCACCCATCCGAAGTGAATCGAGTGTAACGTTATCAAACGGAATGTCTTGAACAATTGTGACAAGCTTTTTTGATAGGTACGCTTCCTCACGACTTGCCTCTAACTTTTTACGAATTCCATCGGGTTTGATTTCGTCGATGTGGGCATAGATCTCTTCGACGGTCTTGTAGGTCTGCAAAAGTTTTTGAGCACCCTTCGGACCTATCCCTGCGACACCGGCAATATTATCGGACGAATCACCAACGATCGCAAGAAAGTCGATCATCTGCTCGGGCGGAACTCCCCACTTTTCAAGTGCGAGAGCCGAATCATATTTTACATCTTTCATCGTATCGTAGAGAAGCACTCCGGGTTCGATCAGCTGCGCAAAGTCTTTGTCGCCACTCACAATGACAACATCGACTCCGCTCGACTTACCGATTCTTGTGAACGTTCCAATGATGTCATCTGCTTCAAATCCCTGTCGGTCAAAACACGCGACACCCAAAGCTTCTGACAGCTTTCGAAACCAAGGCATTTGCGGAGCAAGGTCTTCAGGCAATTCAGTGCGATTCGCCTTGTAGCGATCGTCTAACGCCTTACGAAAGCTCGGATCGGGTCTATCGAAGCAAAACGCGATGTAATCAGGTCGGATCTCGCGGATGAGCTTAATCGCCATTGTTAAAAAGCCGTAGATTGCATTGACCGGAACCCCGGATGGGCTCGTCAATGGGCGAATCGCATAGAAGGCTCGAAAAAACATCGAGCTCACGTCGACAAGATAGAGACAGCGTTTTTTTGTAGGGCTCATGCCCAGAACACTTAGCTGGTTAGCTCTCGAGCGTCACGTTCGCTGTCACGGCGAGCGTAACGTCTGACGAGTGAATTTGATCGATGTTTCGCTCTCTCAACGCGCATTCCAGAGTCGGACGCAGCGCGGTTTTTTCGGAGTACTCTTCAGCGTGCTGGCCGAGCCGTACCATGTACGAGCGTTGACCCATCGTCGGTCGAACAGCGCCGCTCTCCCATGCAAAAATCATTTCGAGCGGTACATCGAACGCACGAGCAAAGTCGGCCCGACTCTGCCCAAGTCGCAAACGAAGTCCCGCGATCTCGGTCGGCGAATAATCGGGTGATTTAAATTCTGGCTGAAAAGACGTGTTGATTTCCATGCCCGACGTCATCCGTGAAACTCCTGTGCTAAACCCCTGTGCGCGGCATAAAGCTGCACTCCTTGACACTTTTAGCGGTGTTTTCGTCTAGACGCAATTCTCACTCTAAATGGTTACCGAGCTGCGCGATTTGTGGCTCCGGGTGTCGGAGTCAAATTGCTGTCTGAAAAAACAAACACCAGGTCTCCATGCCGCACGAAATCAAGTTGTTCTCGAACCTGACGTTCAATGAACTCAGGGCGATTTGATTCGGTGATTCGGTGTTCCTTTTCTGCAACAGATATCTTTAACGCCTCGATACGTGCGGTGAGTCGATCTCGATCGCGATTTAAACTCCAGATGCGGAAAAGCGTTCCATCTAGCACGATTATTGAGCCCACTAAAACTGAGCAGATGACAAGCACCGCAAGCGGTCGCTGCAGCAGATCACGGCATGAATTGATTATTTTGTTCATTGGGATCGCATACTCCTGACCTCTAGTTTGAACTTGTCTTGGCCATCGAACAAGCCTCGAAAGCCAATCCGCCAAAGGTCGAGGTTACGCATGACCACTGAAATGTGTCGTGCAGCCGCGCATGAGGGGGGCCCCAGAAACCAGATCGCTTTTAAGCGGTCGCAACACTTAGACAAAGCGGCTCCTAAAAACACGTCAGAACTTGTCTCCCCTAGCGAAGTTTCTCACGTCGACCCGATTGTCGCTTCGGGCATCGCTCAGGATGTCACTTCGCGAAGTTTTCTGCAGACCACTTGAAAGTGATGTGAGTTTTCACGCACGCGAAAAAACACTTCGTTTTGACACATTGAAGTGGTTGGCCGTGCGAATCGGTTGGCCTACAGGTCGAAGAACGCGTTTCGCCCCCAAAATTGTGCGGAGGCGCCTAGGTCTTCTTCGATGCGCAGCAGCTGGTTGTACTTCGCTGTGCGTTCGCCGCGGCACAGACTGCCGGTTTTAATTTGTTGGCATTGAAGTGCGACAGCGAGGTCAGCAATTGTCGCGTCTTCAGTTTCACCCGACCGGTGTGACATGATTGTGTGCATGTTGTTCATCGCGGCCATCTGCACGGCTTCACAGGTTTCGGATAAAGTTCCGATTTGATTCACTTTCACGAGAAGCGCGTTGGCTGCTTTTTCTTTTATTCCACGTGCGACGCGCTTGGGATTTGTGACAAACAAGTCATCGCCAACAATTTGAAGCTTCGAACCTTTTGCGCCACCCTCACGGCCAGTAAAGTTCACCCACGAAGCCCAATCGTCTTCTGAAAAACCATCTTCGATCGAAACGAGCGAAAAGTCTTTCGCCCAAGAGCGGTAGACGTCGCCAAGCTGATCGCCCGTAAGGCTTCCGCCCTCCCAACGATATTTTCCGGATTCGAAAAGTTCAGTCGCAGCGACATCGAGTGCGAGAAACATATCTTTTCCAACGGTGTAACCGGCGGCCGCGATCGCTTCGGTAACCAGCTCCATCGCCTCGCGATTTGATTTCAACTTCGGTGCAAAACCGCCCTCGTCACCCACGCCAGTCGATAGACCTTTTTTTCCCAAAATCGATTTCAACGTATGAAAGACCTCGGCGCCTGCACGAAGAGATTCTTTGAACGTGCCACCGACAATAGGTGCAATCATGAACTCTTGAACATCCAAGCCATTGTCGGCATGCGCGCCGCCGTTCAAAATATTCATCAAAGGAACAGGCAAGCGTCTCGCCGAAACTCCGCCAACGTATCGATAAAGAGGAAGGCCCGAAGCTTGTGCCGCCGCCTTCGCAGTCGCAAGCGAAACTCCGAGTAGAGCATTCGCGCCAAGCTTGGCCTTGTTCTCTGTACCATCGAGTTCGCGCAAAACTTTATCGAGCCCCTCTTGATCAAACGCCTCAAGTCCAACCACTTCGCCGGCAATTGTCGTGTTCACAGCGTTGACCGCCTTCAGAACACCCTTTCCACCATAACGTTTTTTATCTCCATCGCGAAGTTCGACGGCTTCGTGAGCTCCGGTCGAGGCTCCGCTTGGAACCGCGGCGCGGCCCATCACACCGTTGTCGAGCAGAACATCAACCTCAACAGTCGGGTTCCCCCGGCTGTCGAGAATTTCACGTGAAAAAACGGCGGTGATGATAGCCATACTTGAGGCTCCTTTAGCTGTCGAAAAAACTTGGTGTTTTCAATTTATCTATTGGTTTTGAGAGCGGTAGTTTTTCGATTGGCGCGATCACTTTTGGCGCTTGATTCCTCGCGGGCTCGGCGACTTCCACGGGTTCGCCACGAAGAAGCATCGAAGCTTTTCGGATGGCGTGCGGCGCCTCGCTCGAAACGCGGTCCCACGCCGTTCGCCGAATCAAGGCTTCGGCAAGAGATGATAAAATCGGGGCGCTGGCCCTTACACCGGATCGCGTACTCGGAGCCCGAAGCAGCGTTACAATTTGCTGCGCGCGCGCGAAGTAATCTCCGAGCTTGTAAATCTCATGCAACGCTCGTTCGACGTCGACCGCTGGCACGCCGGACGCTTTAACGTCGTTTGCTTTGACGTCGTTTGCTTTTTGAAGTGCCAGAATGATCGCATCTTTTTCCTGGACTGTTCGTTTCGCCAACTCGAGTTCTCGCTGCGCCGTCGCAAGGTCGACAAGAATAGTTCGAAGAAGATCCGGGCTTAGACTGGGGCCGTCGTTATCAATATGGGGAGCAGGTTGTATGAAGGGTACTTGTCGCTCGGACCACTCAATCGACACGTTGCCGTGATTCCAAAGAACATGGGCGCGAGGCTTGCCGATGAATTCTGGTAAGCACTCGAGAATGGCGCGCAAGTATCGCGCGGTGTGAGGCATTCGGACGTCTGAAAATCCGATTCTAAAGACGACGTTCTCGGCGGCGTGCTGCAAGCCTTGAATCTGAGGTTGCGGAGATACAAACGAAGCCAAAAAGCGATCGGGTTGTTGGTAGAGTTCACGCACGCCGGGCACGATTTTCAGCACACTGTCGAGGGCACCCCACGCACGAAGCCCGGGCGATGCGTGGCCGACGGCTGAGAAAAAATCGACACCTGTTTCGTTTTCAACTCGCGCACCGTAAATTTCGATTAGCATACTGAAGATCGCTTCAAGCCGATCGGCTTCCAACCAAGAAGACGGGTCGCGAAGGTAATAAACGGGCCAATCGAACCGCTCATAAAGGGGCTCGAGATCTTCGCCTCGACGCTCAAGAAATTTGAGCGCGGCGTTGGTCAATTTGCAGCTGAGTAGAAGTGGTGACTGCACGGCCGCAGTTCTAAGACGTCTCGGCTGAATCTGCTAGTCAGCCGGCCTTGGCTGGTCCCGACCGACTCGGCGCAACAAACTTGGTTCGCGGAAAAGGGATTCGATTGTCTTCAATTTCCGCAATAAAAGAAGGCAGTTGGCCGCTGGGCTCGATGTTACCGGTCAATTTGCCGTCGAGTCCACGGACGAGAGGTCCCATCTGGTAAATCGGGCGCATGACGTAGTTGTACTCATCGTCGAGTCCGATGCACTCGGTGATTTCCATGATGCGACGCGAGCCGTCGGACAAGCGCGAAATTTGAACAACGAGGTGAATGGCGCTCGCGACCGAATACCGCATGGCCTTTTCAGAGACTTTTGAATCTCCACCCATCGCCAAAGTTTCGAGTCGGACCATGGCGTCCGCTGCCGTGTTCGCGTGAACAGTGCCCAAACAACCCTTGTGACCCGTATTCATAGCTTGAATCAACTCGAGCCCCTCAGAGCCCCGGACTTCTCCGACAATGATGCGGTCGGGTCGAAGCCTCAGTGAAGACTTCAAGAGATCTTTCATCGAGACTTCGTACTTACCCTGCTCGTTTGGCATTCGCGTTTCGAAACTGACAACGTGTTCATAGTCGACCGAAAGTTCGCGTGAGTCTTCGATAGTGATAACGCGCTGACCTTTCGGAATTCGCGAGCAGAGCAGATTCAGCAGCGTCGTTTTGCCCGAACCTGTGCCGCCACTGACTAAAATATTTTTTCCAAGAAACATGCAGATTTCAAGAAAGTTGGCTGCATCAGGAGTAATTGCGCCCATCTTGATGTAATCTTTGAACGAAAGTTTGACCTGAAAAAACTTTCGAATCGAAACGATGGTACCGCTGCTTGCCAGCGGTTTTAAGACGGCGTGGATACGTGACCCGTCTGGCAAACGAGCATCAAGGCGAGGCTCTTCTTCGTTGATGCGACGACCGATCGAATTGGCGATCGCGTTGACGGCGGCTACGAGTTCATCTTCACTGCGAAAAGTGACGTCGGTTTTCTCGAGCTTGCCCTTGCGCTCGACGAAAATCTCATTCGGACCATTAATCAGGATCTCAGACACCGTATTGTCTTCGATCAATGATTGAACGGGACGAAGATTATTTGCGACGGCTTCAGCCGCCGCGTTCGACATATTTCCCTTCGCAGCCATCGATTAGTTGCCTCCGACTTGAGCCGTTGCAGGTACCCGCACAGTTGGGGGGCCCGGCGAGAACACGATGAAACGACCCTCGACGGCCGTCTCGGGCGATAAAAAGGAAAAGACGCCTTCTTTGCGCGGTTCAAACTTAAAAGTTTTAACCTTTCCAAAAAACGTCGCATGATGTTCAGAAAAACCGTCAAGAATGAAGCTTACGTTTTTTTCTTTCTCATTTACGTTCACGACGTGAACTGTGTAGCGCCCATCTTTACGAACTCGAATTGTGTTGGGAACAAAACCGCGTTCGGTGTTGAGAATCACGATGTCCTGCGAGGGCTCCCCCGGGTCTAAGACTCGCTCGAGAAAAGACGTTTCCGTCTTCGCACTTTGAATCGCCGGTGAAACGCTACTCGGCTCTTCACCGTCCCAGGTACGTACCGACGACGGACTTCGGCTTTCAGCATCACCATTGTAGTTTCTGTTGAGCTCTTGCTTTCGCATCTGCTGCGTTCGCCTCGAAAGATCGAGTGTCCACTCGGCCTGGGCGATGTCGCTTGTTATCAAGATAAGTAGAACGGCTATGACTTGCTTCATTAGTGCACCACCGCGCGTGAATGAAATCCTGCATACTCTCGAGCCACTTCAACCGCTAGAATTTCAAGGGTTTTGGCATCGAGGCGTCCAAGTTCCAAAAACAATTTCTGACGGTCCGCACCGCACCGGTTGACGATGTCGACCGCGCGACGAATCGCAAATGAATCTGTTTCAAGTGACTCGATGTGCGTCGACCAATCCATTTTCAAAACCGGGTCGATCACACCGAGTTCAAACAACGCATCGAAAACGATTTGAAGATCACCTTGTATATGTCGCACTCGTGTCTCTCTCACAGCGCCCTCCTGGCGAAGAATCGCGAATCACCGCTTACCTATCCATCGGCAGAAAACCGTTTCGAGTTGAGACTGTTTGACGACACGACTTGTCTTTGGTCGAATCGCCTATCCGGAGGTTTCAATGTCGAATTC
>JALHOI010000058.1 GCA_022843085.1 Pseudobdellovibrionaceae bacterium | reverse complement strand
ACTTCTGACATCATCTACCGCGACGTTATCAACGCTGTCGGCAAAAGTGTGTTCGGCATCCTGTACCAAGACTCCGAATTCAAATTTGCCTATGACGTGCTTAGACCGGTAGTTCCACCTGACCGTCTTCGGCTAAGCGAATCAGACATTCTTGATTTCACCTACTCGACCACCAACAAAAACATGATTTCGAAAGCGACTGTCGAATTCCGCAAGAAAGAATACGACTACCTCACTGGCTCTCAGTCCGTCGAAATGACTTCGTCTTCTAGTGACACCGCAAAGTTCATCTTAAAAACGTCAAAAGAACGAACCTTCCCAACAGTCCTCGTTAACCGAACCGATGCCAAACGTCTCGCAGATCGCTGGAAGTTCCTCTTAGAAAATTCGACTGGCTCACTTTCAATCACGACGAAGCTGCAGACAATCGACCACGAGATAAACGACATTATCGACGTAAGCCATCAGAAGATGTTCGAACGATTCGGTGGAGTTTCGAAACGAAAAATTGTGGCAGTCGAGTCGATAAAAAAATCTGCGACCGAAGTCACGATTACAGCGGTTGATCTTTCCAATGCCTTCAATCGTATAGCTGTTATTAGTGACGCCACGACCTCTTGGGCCGATTCAACCGAGGATACTCGCATTCGAACCGGATTCATCACGGACGCCGGACTCATCGACAACGACGAAGACTCTTTCAACACAAACCTAATCTGGTAACCCCAGGAGACAAAACATGGCATTTGCGCCAATCAACACTGACGAAATCAGTGCGGGCGAACCCGTAACCAATTCGACTCAGACAAAAATCAAAGACAATTTCGATAACCACGAGACGCGGTTAAACGACTTAGAAACCGGAAACGTAACAGTCTATCCGCCGATCATCATGCGGGTGAACGGCTCATACGCTCAGCTACTGGCGACCGGCACGAACATCCTACGGACCACGATGAACTTCGATTTGGTTCTGACCGGCATTCGTCTGCTTTGCGACAAGGCAGGAACTTCGGGCACTACCGAAGTGGACCTGCTCTTTAAGCGTGGCGGCGGTGCGTGGACCTCCGTACTCACAACCAAACCAAGTCTCTCATACACGGCGGGTGACAATGCGATTTCTTCGAACGCTGTACTCGATCTCACAAAGGTTAGTTTACAGGCTGGCGATTTGCTTCGCCTCGATCTTACTTCAACTCAAAATTATCTGGCTCAGAACTTCATGGTTCGAGTCGATTTCAACAAACTCTAAGGAACCAAGAAACATGGACGTTTCTCTCACAACAAGACCGCTACCTTATTTCGCCATCGGCTCAAGCTCTGGCAACTACAACACAACGAGTGGCACCTACACAGCCGTTTGCACCGTGACGATCACCGCAACTGGCCGACCGATTCATGTACTACTGCAGAACGATGGTGCGGGCACCCCTTCGTTTTTCGGTATCTTTGGCGGCGCAACCAACAGTGCTGGCGACTTCCAGGTCACGCGGAACGGAACGATGGTGCTGGAATCGAACGTCGCTGTAATTAACGTTGGCGGATACATTCTGATCCCACCTGGTTCAGTAGCTCTGTTCGATCCAAACCCTGGTGTCGGTTCAGTTACCTATTCTTTCAACGTTAGAGCCCAAACCGGCGGAGCGACTTGGTACGCACGTTGGGTCGCGCTCGCCGCACACGAAATCTAAACTCCAAACCTTTTTAACTCGGCATACCGGCGTGTGCGATGACGTGTCTCCCGTCATTGGCAGCGCCGGTTTTGTCGTTTGCAGGACCAATGATTACCGCAAAAGAAATTCTCATGGGTCGCGATGTAGATGCGCCGCTGACCACTATCCAATTTTATAATCTGCTCGATCTTTTGCCGCGACTGAATCTGATTCGATTCCATTACGGAAAGCCGCTCAAAGTTTCGTCAGGCTATCGTCCACCAAAACAGAACGAAAAGGCTGGCGGTGCGAAGCAAAGTTGCCACTTGTCGCTGGAAGCTTGTGACTTCGCTGATCCTGACGGCTCATTTGCCGCTTGGTGCTTGGCCAATCTCGATCTTTTAAAAATTGCCGGACTATACATGGAAGACCCAGCCCACACGGTCGGATGGGTTCATCTTCAGACGCGAGCCACCAAAAACAACCCGTTTTTGCCTTAATCAAAAAGTAATTCTTCAGAGCAGCCAGACCGCTCTTGACGCGTATGCGCGCGAATTCTAAATTTCGAGGTTTTCGCACCGAAAAAATAGGAAATCGCGATGGCTACCAACTTCAGGCTACCCGGCAAGATAAAATCGTTTCTTTTGAAAGTTGCCATAGGCAAATCCGGCGCAATCCGCGAAGCAATTGAATCATCCGCCTTCACTGTTCACGCAGGATTACACTCCGATTTCGACAGCGTTGGGCATGTCGTAAATTTGTATCTTCCGTTTCCATTGCTCGAATCAATAGGCGATTTAGACGAGCAAGAGAATCTCGCGGAGGACATCAAGGCGGGCCTAAACGCTTGCGCTCGCGCAATCCCAAATGAATACATCTTCGCCGTCATTCTCGAGGCGTTCGACGATGACAACCCCGACTGCGTGGCAGCGCAGAGAATCATTAAGGGAAAACGACCAATTCCTGAAAGCACGGTTTGGAAGCCAGGCTACGTTCGGCTATTCATTAGCCACAGGGACACTCACAAAGTGCATGCGGCACAATTCGCAAAGGAACTAGAGCGATATGGCGTATCGAGCTTTGTTTCGCACGATTGCATCGAAGCTCTGACGGATTGGCCAGATGAAATCCGCTCTGCCCTGTTCAGTATGGACGCACTCCTAGTTTTCTTAACTGATGACTTTCAAGCAAGCTGGTGGACTGACCAAGAGGTCGGTGTTGCGATTGGACGGCAGGTCCCGGTAATTCCCCTCAAACTTCAGAGCAAGAATCCGTATGGAATGCTAATGTCGATTCAAGCAATGAAAGGCAATCTCGCAGAGATCCAAAAAATTGCTGGACCGGTGTTTGAGCGGCTTGCCACTGATTTTTCGGATTTCGATCGCCTCCGAAAAGGTGCAATTGAGGCATTCGCAAACTCAACCTCATTTAACGATAGTATTTTCGCCATGAGCAATCTCTTGCCCCGTGTCAGCAAGTTGGACCCGGCAGATGTTCAGAGAATAGTTTCTGCTTTTGCAGAAAACAGCCAATTGCACGGCTGCATTGTTGTTCGCAGAGACCTGCCAGCGTACATGAAAAGGCTGACTAATACCAAATACACGGTTCAGGGGGATCGACTCGTTAAGGTTCCATTCGCTTAAAACTCAAAGCAAAATTAAACGCGGTTGCCCGCTTTCTACAATTCCACAGGCTAATGTCCATTTACTGAATTTCGACTGGGTGTATTGAAGCGGCAAAGCATCTTTATCCGCCAAGAAGCCGCAATCCATTTCCCAGATGAGACCTCTGGCAGTTTGTTCATAGAAGATTCCTATCTTGTGACTGTGACCATGGACAACGGAGGTACGGTAAAACTTGGCATGATCTCCTAACTTCGTATAGTGCCCGTGTGTGTAGATAACGCCGTCAATTTCGAGATGGTCTTTCGACGACTTCAAAACTTTCACGCCCGGAAATTCGTAGAGGTCCGCAATCGACTTGCAGACTATCGAAAGTTCCGGTGCTTTCCGCGCGATGGTCTTCGAGAGACGGTCCTCATGATTTCCGATCAGCTGGCAGAGTTTCGCGTGCGGCGCAGCCTTTCGAATAGCCGCCCACATTTTCGTGGCCATCTCCAATCCACGTGAAAGCTCCTCGTGCGGCGTCGTATGATTGGCGTCTTTCTCGTAGCGACTGAAGCTGTAGAGGTCGAGCAAATCGCCCGCTTGAATGATGTGTGTGAAGTTACCCTTCTTAATCAGCTTTAGAACTTTCTTGAGTGCAGATTTCGAAACGTAAGGGAAATGAGTGTCGGGTATAAATAGGACTTTGCTTTTCATGTCAGTGGCTCATTGTCGAATCCGGAGTTGGCAGCGAGGCGTAGATTTTTTCGATCAACTTTATGGCGAGATTGAAAAGGCCAAGAGAGGGCCATTCGTTCGGGCCAAGGAAAACAGATTCTTCGCTTTTGTTTCTGAAAATATAGGTGACCAACAAGAAGTTGTCTTCGGTGATCGCCGATTCGACAATGTGCAGTCCTGGCGTGGTGCTTTCGAGCGTTAGACGAAGCTTTGTCAGAAGTAGATGGAGTTGGGCATCGGTTCTCATTGAATCGTCTCCTCGTCTTGCGCGACATCGGCTTGGATAGTCGCGAACGTTTCGCCATCTATGACGTTAAGGTATTCCAGAAATGTGTGCGAAACCTCTACTGTGTTCTTCGCAGCTGGTTTTACGGTAGCTAGCAACTCCGAGAATTCGACCAAGTATCGGTCCCTCTGAAGGTGAACGATTGATTTCACCTTTCCAGCTATTCCGTGCGCGCCTTTTCCAACCGTGGCGACGTACTCATTAATAAGATCGTTGAATTTCGACTCATGCTCCACGCTGGCCGCCTTTCGTAGCGATGAACTCTTTGGCTAGGGCCGCAAGCTTCTCGTCCTGCTCCACCAAAAGTCGGAACACCGATACAATTGTCTCCTGTTGCGCCTTCATTCTACTTAGGCGCGCCAACAGGTCTTCGTTCTGGATTCGAAGACTCGAAATGACTTCCGACTTTGGAAGTTTTGAGGCGACGGGCTTCGGTTCATCAGCCAATCGGAGAAGCGTCTGATGCCGCTTGGTCTCCTCGTTATAGAACTCGCCGACTTCAAACACTTCACCGCGCTTCTTTAGATTCGAAACGGCAGCCGTCACGCAGTTCGACTCAGTATCGAGCGCCCTCGCCAGCTGCCAAAGGGTCATGTCCTTCATCTGGAGGAGCTTTTTAATTTCGTGTTCTTGTTCGCTGATCTGACTGCGACTCTTCTTGAATGAACTGTTTCTCGTTTTACTCACTTTCTTCCTTCGCGCAGCGGGGTTGAATGCTGCTCTATCTGGAAGATTGTCTCGCTCGTAAAAACACGCGATGTTACATGGGCTTTATGAGTCAAAATTCTCGCGCTAAATCCAATAGGTTCGACTTAAAAAAATACAGCCAATTATTTTCTGATTATTTCGAAAACACCGAAAATCTAACGGGCAAATTAACTATAATTAGAGCGTAAGGCTCAAATTTTTCAGTTGAGAAGGTTAAGAATCATGAAAATGAAAATTGGCGACAAGATAGAGGTGTTCGACGTTTTTGGCCGGTCGCTTCAACGCGGCATTCTCGCCGATCCAAAAGACGACACGTTCAACCCGCGCACCCAATACGATCACATGCTCACCTACACGCTCCTCGAAGAACATGGGAATCACTCAGCCGCGGTTATGGATTATTGCCATTGGGTCTCATTGAACAATGCTGAGCCGTATCCTGTGGTCGTTCCAAGTCGTGCGGTTATGTTCTGGCGTGAGAAACTCCCAATTGCTGCCACTGGCATTCATGCCCCGATTGAACATTTGCGCGATGAAGCGATAGCGAACTTTTTTGCACTCAAACCCGAATACGATAGACCAGATTTGGTTGCTACAGCGTCTCTCGAGAGAAGTGGCCAAATCGCCTTAGTCACAATCACGGTTACGGCAACAAACGGCTTTGATTTTGAAGACGCATTTGCGAGTTCCTGAATTCCGATCATATTACGATACCTGTTTTGAATGTCGCTTCGCCAAGATGTCAGACAGGTAATCGGGCTTGCCGTGAAATTTCTGAGCCATTGCCTTAACGAGGACCCACAATGACGGAAGGTGAAATTCTCGTTCTTTTGCGATGGCTTCCAGAGCTTCGGTCATGACTTGAAAGATGCGGTCTGATTCCGCGTCGTCAGCCGTTTTAGACGCCGTTAGATAACGTTCCATGATTCCATACACAACCTCCATGTCGTCCACCCACATACTCGAACCAAGCTCGATACCGGATTTCGCCATTTCGTCCACGATTGTTAGGTAATCATACATGAGGCTTTCACGTTCACGCTTTGTGACCTTAATAAGCCAATCCGTGACCATACGAGCTTGGTCGCTGGTAAGCTCGTTCTTCGTGACCAAAAGCTGACGGAAGTTCTGGAAAATCGCTAAGTAGTCACGTTTCGTGACCGTGTTGGCGACCACAATAGCGAAAGCTTTAGAACCAAGAATCAGATCAATCTTTTGAGCCAAAGGAATCGAAGCAAAGGGATCATCTATAGGTCTCTTCCCCAAGGATGTAGGTTTTAAGGAATTAGAATTTTTCAAAGATGCGTCAGCAGCTTGACCAGTCGGTGAAGGAAGGATTTTGTTTGGCTCTTCCTTTACCGTTTCAGTTTGCTTTCGCTCTTCAATTTCAACTTCCAATACCTCTTCCTCTTCCCCAGTAATTTTCTCAGAAGTTTTCTCAGTAGACTTTCTCAAATCCTCAAGGATTTCGATACATTGAGCCTCTTGGGCCTTCTCAACATCCAAATTCACCAATAAACCAAGCAACGCACGAAGTTCCGGGTGAGCCAATTTATAAACCCCGGCACGACGGTCGCCTTTCTTTGGCTGACGAACGACCTCGATGAACTTGTTTATCAACATCCAATGATTGAACGCCTTGAACTCTTCGCCGTTGATCGTTCGGCGGGAAATGTCTTTATTGGCCTTCAGGAGCTTCACAAACGTTTCTTGCGTCGTCATGAAGACGAATCGGCGCTGAAGGAATACGGAGCTTAGGAAGACGCCAAAGAGGCGCGAGTTGAGCTTGTCGGATGGCTTGATGTTTTTGTCGGGGTTGAATGCGGCTTCGAGTACCTCGCGGATCTCCACGACTTCAAATTCCGATGCCTTTTGGGTTTGGACCAAGAACGCGTATTCCTGGTTGGCGGTTAATGCCTGCTTCAGTGTTTCTGCGAACGACTTCATAGAGGACTCCTGTTTGGGACTGTGCCCGTTTAACGAAGCACAGGCACAACGCCCTACTTCTTACTGTCTATATCAGAACTCTGATTTCCGGCTTCGCGACCAATTCGCAGCCCAGATGAGTTCTGTCCTCTATAAGATTGCTAGACCCGCTGTCGGACCTCGAAAAGCGCCGTAATGGCAATTCTGGTGGCTTTGGCGGCGTTATTGGCCAAATCGACTTTATTTTCGGGAATCGCTGAAAACCGACCCCCTCGAATTAACAAATTATATTAGGGGCCGAGATTTCTCGGACAAAAGGACACCTTTGAGGCCCCTCAGTGAGGCCAAATGTACTTATACAGAGGCGCACCAGACGCTCAGACATAGGCAGAAGGGAGGTGATTCGAATGTTGATAGTTTACCTGACGGCGATTCTGAAGATCGCACTGATCGTTCTCGAAACGAGGAGCTAACTTTGTGGGGCTGAGCGCTCAGCCCCTACTTTAATGAGTGAACAAAAAAATCTTCTGATTTTCTGAAGATAATTTCGAGTTCGGCGTTTGAGCTACGATATAGACTGAGAGTGTAGCTTAAAAATTCCCGACATTTTTAACGTCCTAAACCTAGCGGTTCCTGCTGGGTGTTTTGTCGCGTCCAGATCACGCCACACAACTCATACCCCAAAAATCCAACCCATTCGCTCGCGGAACGTTCGGCCCGACCTCGCGCTGCCAGTTCTTTTTTACCCAATCACCGTAACGCCTCTAATTATTTTCGGATAGACTTCAGGTTTCCTAAACTTGATATCGAGGTTCAACTCCTCGTGGAGTCACCAATTGTCAAAGTATTCGAACCAGCATTCCTAAAAAATTTCGAGACCGCTGCCACATCCTTATGACCTGGCGCACCCCGAACGACCGCGAGCTTTAGCTCGCGGGTAAAATGGTCCTTGTCGACTATAAAATGGATCTTAACGCTGTCCGTGCCAACGTCGATCCTACGAACGAACTTCTGAATCATCTGCTTTCTTTGATTGGCGTCCACCGTTTGTCCAACGAACCGGCGGTACAATGCCGCAAAATCCGAATATGTTTGGAGACTAACGAGGCGATCAACGCCGGAACTTCCACCCGCCTTGAGCGACGACAGCGCTTCTTCATGTTCGGCCCGAACCTGCTGAAGCCTTTCTAGCTGTCGGTAGATTGGTGCAGGTGAAATTTCTCTCGGTAGTTCCGCGAGCCTCTCGGAAAGAGCTTCGATTTGGCTGTTTACGCCCGAGGACTTACTCTTCAAGCGTTCAATTTCTTTGCGTTCGGGATTCGCTTGGTAGTGACCTCGAACCTTCTCAAAAACTCGTTTTGCGAATACCTCATCTGTCATGAACTCCGCGATCTTTTCGAAAACAAACGGTTCCAGTTTTTTTGCCGGAATTCGATGGGGCTCACAATGAAACATTTTTTTAGATAAAGTCGAATCCCGTTTCGTCGCCCAAATGTGTTCGTAGTATCCGACTTTCCCACCGTTTCCGGTGGCGCTTTTTCCGGACATGTTGTTACGACAAGTTTTGCAGAAGAGAATCCCGGTCAATGCATAGGGCATCTTACCGGCTTTGTGTGGTTTGAGCCGTCGTCGGTTCTTATCGAGCGTCTGCCCAGAACGTTGAAAAGTGACTTCATCAATGATTGCCGGCCAAACTGCATTTACCTCTTTGGTTTCTCCGCGATGCGAAAATACTTTACGGCCGACATACGCTTTGTTTCGAAGCATCGCCTGAAGATTGTCCACTGTAAAGTGATCGACACGTCTGAGGCTGCCGCCGCCTTCCATTTGCTTTCTGAGACTATAACCGTTGTCGTTAAGCCATTTCGCCGCTGGAGCTAACGAGCCTTCGCGCAAGAAAGTGGTAAAGGCCATTCGAACCGTTTCAGCCATTTCTTGATCGATCTCAAGGTAACCCGCTCGATCGGGTATCGTCTGGAATCCGATCGGCACCATCCCACCATTGTAAAGCCCGCGCGCCGCGCGAACGGCGACGTTCGCCTCAACCCTCTCAGACGTTTGCTTTCGTTCAAACTGTGCAAGATTCATAAGTTGAAACAGAACCATCTCACCAGCAGCGGTCGTCGTGTCGAAGTCTTCACGCAACGATGAAAACCGACAGCCGTGTGCCCGCATCATGTCCCACATCTCGATGAAGTCTTTCATATTTCGAGAAAGCCGCGAGATCTCTGTCACCATGATGAGGTCGATCTCACCCGTTCGAACAGCGCGAAGCAGTTCGATAAGCTTTGGTCGCTTCATGTCTTTTGCCGAAATTCCAGCGTCGACGTAAACACCTTTGATTTCTCCAAAAGTGCCCATGCGGTTTTTGTATTCGACCGCCTGTCGTAAACGATCTTATTGATTCCGAATCGAGCCTTCCGGATTCTCGGCCTGCTCTTCAGTGCTGACGCGAATGTAGAGAGCAATCTTGAATGATTGCGTCTTCGATAAGGATTTAAAGTGTAACGCTTTTTTACTCACTGGTACCCGTACTTTCTGCCGTATTCGGCAATGAAGTTTCGGGAACCAAAATGTCTTTCTCGTGGATCTGGCAGAGATGACGATACACCATCTCTGCCCACTCATCAAGAATTCGGTCAAACTCTTCGGGGCCTACCGTCACGAAATCGACTTCAACCGTTTCCGGTTTCCAAGGAGACTGTTTCATTTACCGAACTCCTCTCGTGTTGTTTTTCCGGTTTAGGTTTGCTACGCGAAACTCTAGGCGTCGGCGCTTTCACCGCGTTTTCCTCAGAGGAACGTTTTGGTTTCAGAAGTGAAACACTTTGCAATTCTAGCTGAAGCTCCTCGACTCGCGAATGGTCGTCGCGCGCAAGGGCCGCCTTAATCTCGTGCGCAAGCCATGAGACGTGACGGCCAGGTTCAAAGTGATCGCTCCTGATCTGCGTGAGTTCTTTCGAATGGAACTCATCTTTGCGATTTCGAATTAGGAAGTTCACAACATCAGATTTCGTAAGCGACAAAAAACCTCGAGACGATTCATTCACCTGTTTAAGCCATCGGTCCAACCGCTGACTCTCGTCCGGACCGAGCGTTACGCGGTCGATAGGTTTTCCTGGCGAGGATTTGCCGGGAGCTGAAGCAGCAAAAGTTTCGTCTAGCGGCTCCATGTGGTCTCCTTTTCAATGCGATACATGAAGTGCCCTTCGACCCATTCGCCGCCGCCGTTGCGAAGCTCGGACGGAATCCAAATCTTTCGAACGACAGGCTTCAAAAGTTTCGGCGGCTCTACCTTCGACTTGTTGGGATCATTTTTTGTCGAGAATGTCGTGCAGCTTGAAAGCAAACAGACAAACGCAAACAGCAGACAACGCTTCGTCATATAAACTCCTATAAAATTTGATTTTCGATTTTTCGAGCGAACGGAATGTATTGAGAGACGGGAGAATGGAACGGAGACGTATATATTGAACAATGGAGGTTCATGAGCGAGCGAGACAGAGGGGTAGTCAGTTAGTAAACGTACCCGCGCGCAGAAACAGCTAAGTACGCTTCTTTCCTAGAACTTTTCGCGTGTCGTAATGTACAGTAACGCTCGACTTTCAGCACTTTTCCCCTACATGTTTCCCGTAAGTGTCCCCGCATAGTGCCTGCATATTCTCGCGGAAGGTGCCGACGCTTACTGAACACTCGTTGGTAACAGGCGCATTCCAACCGGCCGCGATATATTCTTCCATGTCGATAAAGAGATGGAAGTTCTGCATGGTCTCACGAACGCAAGTCCGTGCGCGAAGTATCTGATCCTTCACGAGTGGATCGCCAATCAACCAGTAAACGCGGTCGACTTTTTTCATCATTTGATAAAACCTGAGCGTCGCTTCGTACGTCGCAAGCGCCTTTGGCCAAATTTCGGCTTCAAACGCTAAAAGCCAATCCTTTTTTTCAGATTGAATTCGCGTGTATCCGTCAGGCCGATGCGTCTTCGACACTGGCAACCAGTCGGGGTATTGATCCACCGAACGCCTGCGCATTTCCTGCTCGGTGAAATGAGTCACAATCGGAAGCTGGTGCGTTGCCCATTCGCCCAATTGCAATGCCACGACGTTTCGGTCGTGCCACAAATGTTCTGAACCGAAGCCTTCTTCACAGAGCTCGCCAAGCGAAGGACGGATCGCGCTGAAACCGCGATCCGTCAGAATCCATGACTTGAAATTCTGCTCGACAGCCTCGGCGGTCGTGATGAACTTATACTTCGCCAAGCGTTCGAGTGTTTT
>JALHOI010000057.1:8679-11231 GCA_022843085.1 Pseudobdellovibrionaceae bacterium | reverse complement strand
GCTCTTCCGATCTCTCAAAAGATGGTCGTGACGCCTGCACCAACTCCGTCAAACTGAAATGCCTTCTGGACGTGTCGCCTTCACAGGTCATACGCGAGCTGAAAGCTGCGTTTGAATCAAAGTCTGAAAGTCGCGACATCGAATGACAATGACGGTCTACCGGGCACTTCAACCGATTCTTCTCGCGATCTTCGGAGTTCTAGCGCGTTTTCTTCGCCGCACCCCATTCTTGAAAACCAAAACGAAAAAGCTTTGGACAACTTGGGATATGCGTTACGTCGACGGCGTCCCGGCTTTTCTGAAGATTGACCGCGATCTCTTTGGCGGTGAAAAACCGATTTGGATTCACGCTGCCAGCGGCGAATTTGAGTACGCCAAACCCGTTATTCGAGCCATCCGAAAAATCAGTTCTGTTCCTGTTCTTGTTACTTATTTTTCTCCAACATACGCTGAAAATGTAGCTACGTTTAGCGGTGTGACAGTCGCAGTACCTCTTCCGCTCGACTCGCGAGACGAACTTGAAAGTTTTCTTCGCTACATCGAACCGAAAGCTCTTCTCATCGCGCGCACTGACGCCTGGCCGAACACCGTCAGCGCAGCGCTCGACAACGGGATTCCGATTTTGTTGTTTTCGGCGACGTTTCACGCGCAATCGAAAAGAATGCGACTCCTTGCACAAGGTCTGACGACAGCCACATTAAAACAAATTTCACTCATCCAATGTGTCGATGAGGATGATCAAAAGACACTCGCGACTCTCGGGCTTTCACACACCGTCGTTGCTGGCGACTCGCGATATGACCAGGTTCTTGAGCGGCTCAACACACCACCGATCGATTCTGTAAAACGGATCTTGGGCTCAATTAAAAGTGTCGTTCAAGTTCGCGCTTTTGTTGCAGGCAGTGTCTGGAGTGAAGACTTGGAACCCGTTGTTTTGGCCTCTTTTGCCAACCAAAGTGCGACACCACACACTCTAATTTTAGTGCCTCACGAGGTCTCAGAAACCTTTCTGAAAGAAATCGAAGCGGTCTGCACGTCGACAGGCTTCAAAGAACACAAAATTGCGCGGCTATCGTCGTTAGACAATTTTGATTCTCGCGCCAGCGGTCGCATTGATGTACTCGTCGTTGATTCGGTCGGTCTGCTTGCAGAACTATATCTTTTGGGTGATCTCGCGTTCGTCGGCGGATCATTTCGAAAGACGGTTCACTCGGTTATGGAGCCACTTGCCGCCGGCTGCCTAACGATTGTTGGCCCGCTCCACACGAATAACCGTGAAGCGATTGAGTTCAGAAATGTGCCGAGCTCAGAATCCGCGCCCAAGTATGTGACAAGCGTGAACGACGCTACTGAATTTACCGCCGCTCTCTCGCGAAATTGGGACGCGCTGAAAGGTACCGAGTTTCGGCCTCTTATTCGCCAAGAAGTCGCAAGTCGCGGAGGAGCCACCGCACATGTCATACAGTGGCTCTCGGAACACGACCTCATCTAAAATTAGCCTATTTTTTCGGATTCGCCATCTGACCGATGGTGACGTCATCGAGACGAATCACACCTGGGAACACGGGGCTTGGCGCACGGAACGCTTTCATTAAGAAATCGAGTGGATATTCTTCGATCTTGATATGCATCGGAATCGCGCTCGCTTCTTTCGGTTGCGCCTGCAGGAAGCTCGCAAACCGCATGTACTCCGTACGGCCTCGAACCGTTCGCAAGAACGGATGATTCAAAATGTCGCCGACGTCATTAAGCGCTTCGTCACCAATTAACTGCGAAAACTGATAAAAGCGTTCGTCAATCACAGTCGGCGTTTTGCGAGCTATGCCTTCACAGAGAAACAGACCACGAGTCATACGGGCTTGTTTTTCGTCGTCCGACATATTTTTCGGCAAGGCTTGTACCACGTGGGCTGCATTCGCCTGGTAGAACTGGTCACTGAAACGAATCGCGGTGCATCGTTCGTGTTCGGCGATCTCGACGCTCATTCCACGCATTTCAACCGCAAGACCGACATCGCTTCCGACCGAACCACCTTCTGAAACACCTTTCGACTTTGAACGCGACATGCTGACCGAGATACCACTTGCATCCATGAACGTGCCCACGACAGGAAGTTCTTTGATCCACGCGAGTGGGCTCCAGCCGTAAGACAGCGATTGCGAGCTTCCATAATCAAACGAAGCGCCTGAACCGACACCCATCTTCATCAGCGTGCCGCCAAGGGGGTCACTTTCCGCTACCTTCGAAACACGAAGCATATGCTCGACATTGAAGACAGTCTGAAGCCCAGGACCATTCTTAGCCGTCGCTTGAAAGACCGATCGCAAGCACTGCTCGTTGACGTTGCGACGAGTCCACGACGCAGCGTTGCGATCAACTGGACCAAGTGATTTCTCTGACGCCTCGTTTCGGCGCAAAACCACATCTTCGACGAAGACAAAGCACAAGCGTGCCGCTTGATCGAACGTCAACGGGCCGTTTTCAAACAGTGTTCGTCGCAGTTGGTTCAAGTCTGTCTCTTTCGACGGCGCCAACATCTTAAACACCGAAGT
>JALHOI010000057.1:0-8669 GCA_022843085.1 Pseudobdellovibrionaceae bacterium | reverse complement strand
GGCAGGCCTCCCGGGACAGCGGCAGCCACAGCGATACGACGAACCCGCCTTCGTCCGACGGCCCCCATTCGCACCCGGCGGTTGGGCCGTAACGGGTCAGCAGCCGCTCGCGAACATTCGTGATCGACATTTTCTCAACGAGAGACGCAAAGCCCGAACCGTTTCGCAGAACTTGATTATTTGCACCCACGACTTTGTCACGCGCTGCGATCTGCGCTTCGTAAGCGAACGAGCCGAATTCAAAGTTTCCGAGCTTAAGAATCGTACCTAACTGCGCCGCTTGCCTGTGCTTCAACGTATTCGCTGCATTGATGATAGCTCGCCGCTCGATCATGTCTCCGACAGTTTTATGTGCGAGATGCGAGATATCACCTCGATACTTTTTCTTTTCACTTTCAATACGAGCGCGTTCTTTCGCGTCTGAGCGCGCAAGTGCTTGCTCAACTTGCTGCTTCCGTTCAAAGGCTTCACGTGCGGCGACTTGGGCTTCTATGGCTTCGGCCGTTGTCGAGAGGGTTTTCGCAACCTTTTTGTCATTATCTCGGACCGCAGCGTTTGCGTTCGCTTTGCTAGCCTCGCTCAACAGGGTCAGTTCTTTACGGATGTTTTTTAGCTCTTCTTTTTTGATCTCATCGCAGTCAATCGTTTCACAAATGCTTTCGGCCAAATCGTCTGTCGGTCGCATCGAGGCCGAAAAACCATTCGAATAAGCGATCACGGGGCCGACGAATGTGCGGGCGGCCAAGCCAGAGTCGGGCTGCACTAAAGATTCGATAGGGCCGTCGAAGCGCAATTCTTTTCTCTGCTGCTGTGACAATTTAGCTTCGTTAATCGTTTGAATCTCGATCATCATGTTGCTTCGAATTTTAAGAACTCTGAAGTCTTGAAAATCCATTTCAACGGGAGTGTTGATGATGCCGTTCGCAACCCGAACGAGCTTCTTGATCGCAGTGACAAACTCAAGCGGTTGTGGCTCGTTAAAGGGTTTGTAATCCTTTTGAATTGCAACCTTCATGATGTAGACCCCGTCTCGCAGCGCTTCGTTACGCATACGACCTTCGGTCAAAGAACTGTAACGAAGAACCCGAGGGCTAATCGTCAAGTTGAACTGTTTAAACATCTTGAGATTCAAGAAATTGTCCACTTCGTAGCGGAAGCCCTGTGTCCCCCACTGAAATTGAGTGAGCAGAAGCTCGGACTTCGGTCGCGGAATGAGATTAACCTGCGCGATGATTTGTTTTTTCAAAAGACGAATATCTCGACCGAACGTAAAACCGTTGTTGTCCCAAGGGTTCAAGACGATCGGCATTCGTTTGCTGAATCCAGAGACGTGAGAGATTGTAACGACTTTCAGCATGTAGCGTTCAGGATGAAAGTAGCCGTGTTTAATTTCATCGTTAAAGGCGAACTGACCTTGGTGGTTTGTGCGCACTTTCTCTTTTGTTCCGTCAGATTTTGAAACTGTAAACTCGATATCCTGAAGCGGCGTACCTTCAGCGAGCGGATTTCGAACCGTGGTGGTTACAACGTATTTAACTGTACGTTCGGTCGTTGTTTCGCCGTCGATCGGATCTGCGATCGGCTCGGCTCGGACAGCAACGTAGTCGAACTTGAACTGCTCGATTTTTTGTAAGCCCGACGGCAAGTTTTCGTTTTCACAGGTGGTGACATCATTGCCAGCCGGAAATTTGAGCGCAACCTCGTCGAGAGGAAAAAGTCTCGGAATATCTTCAGGCTGCACACATTCGTAAACGTTAAGGTCTGGCGGAATCTGAGCTTTAAACGCAGCTTTTTCTTGCAGGTATCTTTCGCTTGAAACGACGCCGGCTGGTGTCATCGGTAGCTTACCCGCAGTTGGCGAAACGAAGCCTGTGACGACGCCTTGAGGAGAAACCAAAGCGGTTGCTCCCGAGCTTGAAGGAGGCGCAACTGTCGGACGAACCAACGACGCCGCCGCGGTTCTCTGAGTTTCAAGATCTACGTTGCCAAGGGTATCGAGACAGCCTTCAAGATACTTTTTGTAATCGAACGTACCATTCAATTCCTTCACTGGCGGTGTGCGATCGAAGCCAAACTTCATTCCGAGCAAGGCCGTGTGGTCGCCCATGATCCAAACACCGTTGTACGGTCGAACATCGTGGCCCGGTAATTTCGGAGTAATAACGCCAATCAACTCAAGCTGACCGTAGGTGATCTTGTAATTGGCCTTCATGTTGAGCTCGTCTCTGAGACGACCGCCAATCATCGGCTTTTGGGCTGAGACCGGCGACTTCGCTAAAATGTAGCATTTGCCCGGATCACGGCCGCCAGTTTTGCCGACCACCCAGAACTGCACACTAAAGTGACCATCAAGGAGTGTGAGCGGCATCGATTCGCCACGTACATTGCGAGTCAAAATTTTTGGCCCCATCGAGATGCTAAAATCAATCAAAGCACCGTTTGATCCGCCGGGATCATGCGCGGCCGTCAATGTAAGATCGTCGATCCAAAGATGACGTTCAACCTTCTGCCCGCTCGCCGTTTCACCATTTAAGGCTTGAACTACATCTTTCGGCGTCGCCAGTTGCGACGTCGGAACAGGTCGCCTTTCGCAATCGCGAACTGATTCAGTTGCGTCCCACGGGTTGATGCAGATTTTTAGGTCTCGTCCGCCCTTGTGCATTCCGTCAGCGACTAGCTGTCGCTTGAGAGGAATGTACATCGCGTCGGCAATGCCGTTATAAGAGATCGTTTCAGACCAGTTCACACAGCCCGATTCATCGCTGCGCCCGCCGTTGGCGACCGTCACTTTGCTTGAACTACCGAGAACATTAAACTTGTGACCCTTTATCGTCTCTTGAGTCCGCTTGTCTCTGACACAAACCTTGAAATTGAAGAGCTTTTCCGAGGGAATCGAGAATCCCTCCATGTTTTTTGAAACGACCGATTCGCCGATGAGTTCATCAGTGAAAAAAGTAGCCGCAGCCTGATTCGCATTCGAAGAGAAATCGGCGTTTGGATCTGGCGCCCTCGCACTGGGCTTCATACAAGCTGTGACACTCAAGGCCATGAGGCCTAGCAACGCGAGCGATCGAATTTGAGCGAACATCTTAGAGCATTTCATAAAACGTCTCGAACCCAATCATGAGGGACTGTTGGCGGCTTTGATTCAAATTGAAATTGATCACGTCAGCGTCGTTGAATTCAGCTCGAAGCCGAAATCTTTGGCGTTGAAAAAAAGTTTCGATTGCGCCGCTGTAACCCTGACGGTTCGTGTGGCCGATGCTGCTGCTGTTATAAAAACCGGGGACCGCATCATCTTCGACAAAATAAGTTCCCAAAGACGGAACAACATCGACTTCACCTGGTAGACCAATCTTAAAACCCGATTTAATGTGTTGGGCGTTTCGAAAACCCTCTGGCGCTGCGGCGTTTTGAATCACGCTTCCGTTGATCCACCAACCGAAGCGCCGGGTGATATCAATGTTGAGACCCGCCTGAGCAAAAAGACCGTCGAATCGATATTTAAAGCGCGACGTGTTCGGTCCTACCTCTTCGACGGTGTTGCCGTAAATAATGCTCTCTTGAGCGATCGCCGACGGGAGATTATTAAAGTTAAAGTGGGTGACTGCAGCCTTCAGCGTAAATGTGTCGTTGGGCTTAACTTCGAGTTCGATGGTTTCTGTCAAAAATGACGGAGTGACTTCGGCGTCGACAGTTCGGGTTGAGAGATTCCTAGAAGTTGGAATAGTTTGCTGAGCCCACAGCCGAAGTTTAAAATCTTTCGCAGACCCGAACACGAGTGTTTGCTTTAAGCCGGGAAATGCTTGGCGACCGATAAACATCGATGAGTCAAAAACACTCTGACTTAATGCACCACCCGCAACATAGAGGCGAGCAAAATCAGAGTCGAGGGCTCGAAGGCTGAGTGCTGCCTCTTCTACATACAAACCGCTGGCGGGTAGGTTGTCGCCAAAGCGCGACTGAGCGTAACCACTTGTCACGTTTGCGAGAGCTTTCGCCCGGAATGTCAGTGAGTCCATCAGCTGCGCCTGGAAGTCAGCGATTGCATCGAGACCAAGGTATTGCGATTGCTCACGCTCGTTCGCAAATGAGTCAAAGAACGAACCGAATTTGTATCCGAATTTTGTACCGGCAGAATCGCGCCACGAAGTCCGAGCCGCGCCAGAACCACCGGAAATTTGAGAAGTTGAAACTTCGTTCCATGCCGAACCCACGGCTGCATCGTCTTGCCGTGAAGTTACAGCTGAAAGCGAAGTCGTTTCCGTATCGAGCGCCAAAGACCCGGCCGAAAACGCGTCCTGCTGGTTCTCAACCTTGGCCGCTTGAACTTTTGGGTTTTGTACTTTTTGAGTTTGTACTTTTTGAGTTTGAAGGTTCGCGCGCTTCGCTTTCAGTCGCGTTGTCGTTTGCGTGATCACTTGAGCTGAGGCGTCCGAACTCAAAGTCGTGCTCGCAAGTACGAGGAAGATCGCGACAACAATCGCGATCACCCCGTATGAGCCTCGTTGAGTCAGATTCTGAACGAATCGTTGGAGCATTCCCCACCTACCTAACGCTCTATCATTCAAGAAGCATTCTTCTCGACGGCAGTTAAGAATGGGTCAATTGATTGCATAAGTAGCTGAAATTAGGTGCGTTTAAGCGAGAAGTTCCTTCACGCTTGCGCAAAAAGGGGCCATTTCTGGCGCTCGGATGACGTTTTTCGCGCAATCTCTTGCTCCAATTCGGAACCAGGCCTCGAGCTCTCGGATGTGCTTGATACGACTTAAAAAACGGATTCTTCAAGAAAGCGAACCGCACGAATTCCAAACCAACTGAAAAGTTCACCGTCTACGATTGCGGCACTTTTCGAGGAATTCACAAATGGCAGTTCACGAACCTGCGACCACTCGCGCTCAAACGGATACGGTTCGCTCGAGAAAAGTGTGACGGCGCCTTCAGGAATTTCGCTCTCTTGAACGGTTGGATATTTACTTTCGCTTTCAGTGAGCTTCAGCGGCACAAGTTGTGAGGGTGCGAGTCGAAACTTGGCCTGAAGCACGCAGCCGATCCATGTTTCACGCGTGACGGCCATCCACGGATTCCTCCAGATGAAGTAGTAGACCGGGGCCTGGCCGCCGTTAAGCGCTGCCAAAAGCTCTTCCCTTGATCCCTGAACTTTTATGAACTCTCGTCCTAAAGCTTTCGGCCGAACGTGAGGCTCGGACACTCTTCGCTCGATACGCTCGACACGAGCTGCGTAATCTTGAAGCGCCTGAGTTCCGCGCAAGTCCGAGCTCGCCCCTTCGCAAGACTTGGTGGCGGCGCGAGTTGCGGCCGCAATACCAGAGGCGATTGCGATCAGAGATTCTCGAAGCGACTGAAGGCTTGTGACGTGGGTGACAATGATGTCGAAGCCGCGGCTCGAAAAATAGTCGACGAAGTCTTTAGGATTTTCTTCCCGGTCTAAAATAACGACAGGTCGAATCGCCCCTGCGTTTATTTTGATCGCATCCAAAACCTCATCCGCATTTTTAGCTAGCGTCTTCGTGCCACCGACGACAGGAATAGCCGACATCGAAGCTTTCGGATGAATGCAGTAGCGCGTGCGGCCGACCACATTCAGCCCCGCCGCGATGAGAGTTTCTGTCCACGAGGGCACCATTGAAACCAGCGGAAGCGCGAAATCCACGTTGCCCTGTGAAGCTCGGCGATGATTTTCAAAGGGGCAATTGAGACACTTTGAACCACAGCAAATTTCACGTGTGACAAGGTATTCGCGAGAAAACACCCAGCGACCATCGGCCTCAATTTGATAATCGCGCCCCTCTAGACAAACCGGGGTCGAGCTTTGAGCGATTGAACCGCCGTCTGAATCTGAAAACTTTGACACGCCCTACTTCTGTACCGGTTTTTCTGTTTTGGGAAGCGGTAGAAGAGACCCGCAGATTGGCGACAAGATGCCATCGATGTCGCCCGCGCCAAGTTTTAGATTATTGAAATCAGCCGGCAAAGTTTCGCTAGCCTTCATGATGCCGACGACCTGCGGCTTCGCGGGCTCCTGTTGCTTTGTGGCCTCAGGTTTAGCCGTCTCTGGCTGCGTAGTCTTTGGCTTCGATAGAGCTGCGTTTTGAGCTGCGGTTTTGGCTGCGGCCTTGGATGCGACGGCTTCTTCGGAGCAAGTTTTATCGTCGGCTGCTAAGCCCCCGAGGCCCAAATTTTCACCAACGCGTTCAAGAAGCTGAGCACAGAAAACTGTCTTTTGATCATCGTTACCCTCTTTTTTCAGAGGACCACTCGAAACCGGCATGACGTGATCCGAGAGGCTTACCGAATCGTCGCTTCCGACGGCAAGGTTCAGCCAGACGTTGGGCGTCGGCCGGCCCAGGTCTTGCCCGAAGCGCTTTTTCTGGTCGTCCGTCACGTTCGGCTGAGCCGCGGCGTCATCAAAAAAGTCGTCGCGAATGCCGACTGTCGTTCCGAGGTTCGAGGACTGCGATGCAAGCCGATCTGTATCGAGACGAGTTTGGAAAATGAACCGTCCAATAACTCCGGATTGCTTGAAGATTTTCTGAAATTTGGGAGCACAAACGTTTCGTAGAAAGTCATGCGTTTCTTCTTCGTAGAGCGCCTGAAAGTCGGCCTTCGGCGGCGTACCTGGGTAGATAAGCTTCACGCCTATGACTTGGGCAATTCGCATGCGCCCTTTTTTACCCGAAACGTAAAAAGCTGGATAAATTTTCTCTTGGGCAATCTTGCCGTCTTCGCCGCGGCGACAAACCAGAATTTGGTTACCCCGATAAGGCTGTGAGGTCGCAACTTTTGTCGTCGCACAGGTACGAAGTTTTTGCGCCGTTTCGCCGGGCTTTGCAAACCGGCCGACTTCAGGCCCGCTGCCCCCGCGAGCACATGCCGAGAGCGCGATCAGGACCGACAAACTTAGAAGCTTCTGAAGAGATGGTTTTGAATTGAACTTCGGCATAGCGCCCTCAAGACTGCATCGATGAGGCCAGACGCGGGTACCTAGATACTCGAACCCGTTACATTTCGCAGTCGAGTGGCGCCTCAACCTGGGCTCATTCGTGGCCAGGCGGCCAATTTGTGTCACTTCTTGATTAATGCGGCGCGCATGCGTGAGCGTCTACCCTTCTTCGAAGGAGAAATCAGTGACGTCACCACTTCCTGCCATGCGCGAAATTCCACCGACACCCGGATTCAAAAAAGGCGATGTGCTCGTCGTGTTTGGTGAACTGTTTGCTCGCGGCTACGCCAACGGCATTGTCGACGAAGCTGAACGAAACGGTCTCACTGTGATTCGTTCAACTGTGGGCCGGCGCGACGCCTCGGGCGACAATGCCGTCAAACTGCGCGGCCTTTCAAGTGATGAAATGAAAGACATGAAAAAACCTTTCATCAATGTGCCGCTGGAGGCCGGGTTTGATCTCGAGCCTTCGCATAACGGGGGCCCGACGCCCAATTCTTTTTTTGAAGGCGTCAAGCTTGGCGAATGGCAAACGGCAAAGGCTGACTTTCAGCTTATCGAAAAATCGCGGGCAGCGGGTCACGAACGATTTCGTCAAGCAGTTCGAGTGTATGTTAACGAACTCAGAAAAATTCTGCCCAAAGATAAGAACATCATCTTCTGCCACACGATGGCGGGCGGAGTTCCAAGAACTAAAATCATCATGCCCGTCATGAACCGCGTTTTTAAGGGAGTCGGCGACCGCCATGTCCCATCAAAAACCTTGTTCGAATCCGACCTCGGAAAATTTGCACTGATGAACTTCGAAGAAGTCACGGCCGAGACATTCAGAGTTCTGATCGAAGAGACATCGCACCTCTCAGACGAGATTTCGAAAGCCGGTGGATCAACTCGCTATATCGCTTACGGCTACCACGGAACCGAAGTGATGGTTGAGGGTCGGTACGAGTGGCAAACCTACACGCCCTACTTTCAAGGCTGGGCCAAGATGAGTCTCGAGCGCGTCGCTGAACAGTTTCACAAACGCGGCGTTAAAACATGCGTCTACAATTGCCCCGAAATTTTGACGAACTCGTCATCTATATTTTTGGGCGTCGAACTTTCGCTTTACCCTTTGCTCGGAGCGCTCGAGCACGCGATGACTTCCGCGACCGTGGCAGGAAAAGAACGACTGACATCGGTTCTGGAAAATTGTAAATCGCTTCTGAAGCCCGAGGTCACCGTAGAATCTATTATGGACGACACGCGCGACTACATTCAAAGCAGTCTCATTCGCCAGCACTCAAACTTCGAAGAATGGCCGCAGAACAGTTCACAAGCGCAGATGGGAAAAATGCTTGCGGCTAGCGAAATGCTGTTCTCGCACCACGCCGACGAGAAAAAGCCAATTACGAGTGTCCTCTCGGAAGAAGTGTTTCGCGCGACTGGATATGTTATGTATCGCGATAGCTTCTCGTGTTCGAAACCCGTTCAGTGGCTGGGCCACGACGTGCTAGCGAAGGCTCTTGCGACAGGTCAGACGTTGTGAGTCTTTCGACCGGGTACCCGCTTGTTTATCAAGATCTGCGTTTCGTAGGGTATTCGATGGCCGGAATTTCGACTTCGATAGGTCTGCCCGAAGCCGACGTGCTTTTTGACGTGGCTCAGGGGCTGCCGTACCAAACGCCGTTCAACACGATTTTGCTGACCCACGCCCATATGGACC
>JALHOI010000056.1:4238-11308 GCA_022843085.1 Pseudobdellovibrionaceae bacterium | reverse complement strand
CTCTTCCGATCTCGGGCGGTTTTATAGAAGACGAAAAATAGCTGCGGAGTTTCGGATTCATTGCGGATGTTCCACCCAAGAATAGGTTGGTGAAACAAGTTCGGTAGATAGTCTCTCGCTATTAAGATCTCGCGTTCCCAGGCGACGCCTGGGCCGGGGAATGCAGGCCGAAAAAAGCCCAGAAGTTTCGCCTTCGGAGAAAGTTCGATGACCGAACAAAGGGGCTGTCGATCAAGAGACCGCGTATCGAGGCCCCTAACTTTTGGGGTACGAGCCATGGTCGCCAAATCTGAATCAGACGAGTCTGTCCACCACGTCGAGCAAATGAGACGGCGCTTGAACTCGCTTTTGACTCGCAGGGCGTCGGTCTGCGAATCGAGAGTTTGGTGGAAATCGCGACCCTGAGCCTCTCGCCCGGTACCGAAACTAATTTTTAACCCAATAAAGTCGAAGAGCTGCTGCGAACCGGTGGGATTGGTAACCCGAAGCTTCAGCTGACAGACCCAATCTTGTTTGAGGCCGGTGGGTGCAAGAGTCTCTGGGGGAAGCAGACTGATCAGAGCCACATCTTCAGCGGTCGTGAGAGTATCAGTAAACTTGAATTCCTTTTTGTCGACATTTTGGCACTGCGAACTAATTGAAAGCGCAAGACCGCGATCAGCCGGTGCAAACTGAAGTGACGCAAATTCATCTCCGACAATAGACTTTAAGACTGATGTCGATCTGACGACATCGGAGGCTCGAAGTTGAAGGCGTGCTCCAACCGAGTCGCGAACTTCAAGCTTTGGCGGCTGCATCTGCCACGTATCTGCTGTTTCTTTTTTCGCGCATGCCAGGGTTGAGAGCGCCAGGGCCGCAGCTGCGGCGATCAAAACGAGTGGTCCGGCGGCCGGACGTTTTCGTCGGAACATAGAGGTCTCCTTTGTTGAGATGGGTTCGCGGTGGATTCGCGAACTCTCTAAGCAAAGTCGAGGTCACCGAAGGTCACCTTTTCAACTTGATCCTTGCGGTGAACTTGTTCACCAGTAGTCGGCGTCGACTTCGATCAGGCCCAGTACTTCGGTTTGGCAGCTGATGCGCTCAGCACGGTCAGCTTGAATTCGGTCGAGCAAGCCGCGTTCAAAGTCTGAAATCCCTGAGGCGGCGCCCGCCTCTAATTCACGAACGCGAAGCCGACATTTTGTGCAAACGCCGTCGCCGCGACAGGATGAGGCGACCGGCAAGCCCGCTTTTAGAAGGGCCTCCATCAACACCGAACCGCGTGGCACTTCGATGTCTCCGCGACTGGACTTGAGGTCAGGTTTTGCGAAACGAATCACGCCGGGGCGCACGGTCGAACTCATGGGAACTCCTCGAATCAATCGTAGCGCGATGCAACGGAATTTTATAGACCGTAATGCTGGGGGTGGACCACGCGACGCACCCTGTTTATTCTGGTCGCGCGAAGATGATAACGAAGGGTACGGCATGAGCGAAACGATTGAGAACGTGATTATTATTGGTTCGGGTCCCGCGGGCTACACAGCCGCGATTTATGCTTCACGTGCGCTTCTTAAGCCATTGATGTTCGAAGGCGAAGAAGCCGGCGGACAGCTGATGATCACAACTGAAGTTGAAAACTTTCCGGGATTTCCCGAAGGAATCACCGGCCCCGAGTTGATGGATCACATGCGAAAACAATCAGAACGTTTTGGAACTCGCTTTGTCCGAAAGCTCGTAACAAAAGTCGATCTCAGTCAGCGTCCGTTTAAAGTTTGGGTCGGCGAGACGATGTATCTTTCGAAAACTGTGATCATCTCGACGGGTGCAACGGCAAAATACCTCGGTCTGCCGTCAGAGAAAGCCTTCGCGAATAAGGGTGTCTCGGCGTGTGCGACCTGCGATGGCGCGTTCTTCCGCGATATGGATGTCGCCGTCGTCGGCGGTGGAGACACCGCGATGGAAGAGGCGACGTTCCTCACGAGATTCGCAAAGAAAGTTTATATCATTCATCGCCGCGACTCGTTTCGTGCTTCAAAAATCATGGCGGATAAAGCCCTTAAGAATCCAAAAATTGAAGTCTTATGGAATACTGCAGTCGAAGAAGTTGTGGGCGACAAATTTGTTACGGGCGCCCGCCTCGTCAGTACCGTGAGCGGTGAAAAGCGGCTGCTTCCGATTCAAGGGTTTTTCCTCGCGATTGGTCACGAGCCCAACACGAAAATGCTTGGCGGTCAGTTGAAGACGAATGAAACGGGTTACCTGATAACCAAGTCGCATTCGGCTTACACCGATATTCCAGGCGTATTCGCATGTGGAGACGTTCAAGACCACCACTACCGCCAGGCGATCACAGCCGCAGGCAGCGGTTGCATGGCGGCCATCGATGCCGAGCGATGGCTCGAAGCGCAGCAGGCTTAGTCGGTGTCGAAAAAGATCGACGCAAAAGAACTCGTCGCGAAAATCGAACGACTCGCGCGCGAGCGAATGTCTTCTGGAGAAGTCATCGATCTTAAGTCGGTTCGCGATTTCAAGAATCGGAAGGTTAAGCCGTCGGTCCTCATCATCGAAGATGACGAGACAATGCGAGCCGCGCTGAAGCGAATTCTTGAAAGCGAGGGACTGGATGTTCGAAGCGCGGCCGACGGTACCCAGTTGGGTGAAGCAATTGGCGACAAGCCGATCGACCTGATCATCCTTGATGTCGGGCTACCTTGGATTAACGGGCTCGAACTCGCAAAGTTGCTTCGCGAACATGATTCACTAAAAAATATTCCTCTTGTCTTCATCAGCGGAAAAACGTCTGAGTTCGACGTGAAGCGGGGCTTTGAGGCCGGTGCAGACGACTATATCAAAAAGCCTTTTGAAATCGAGAAAGTCAAAAAGACGATCCGTACGCTGCTCGAGTTGAACAAAAACGAGTAGCCGTACTGAACAAGGTTCCAAGTTCGTGAGGAACCAGGCTTTGGTAGAGGCGAACTCTTGTTGATCACTCTGAACGCGCGCCGACGTTGCCAAGTCGCATTCGATCGAGGTGCAATATCGTATCAAAAGCGGCAGCTAAAATACGGAGCCTAGCACCATGACGAAAAGTAATTTAATTTTGCTAGCAGCCATTGCGATTTTTTCTAATTTCGCACACGCCCAAGATGCGGAGAACACAGGGCCTAATAGTTCCGTCGAAGATTTAATGGGCGCAGATGATGCTGGCTTCGATCCGGGCGCACCGGCTTCCTCTGCAGGGCCGAAAACCGCGAGCAACCCCGCTCTCGATCGACTTGATACGATTAAGATTAGCGATAGCGAGATTATGACCTTTATGAAATCCGGCGGACTCAAAAGCCGGATTTTGAAGTAACAGGGGACTCTGATGAAGTATTCGAATCAAGTCAGTCGTTTCGGCTTTCTTGCCTTGGCCGCATGTTTTTTTCTGGCGGGCTGCGAAACGGTGAAAGAGACTGCAGCACCACCCGGCGAGACGGTGGGTGAAGAAGCAATAGGAGAAGCAATATCAGTCGCTCCGATTAGAATGAGTCCCGATCAGGCCCATCAGATCGGCTACGAGATGTCGGCGGCGCTGCTGAAAAGACATCCGCTTGTCGACGACGAAAAAATCACGCTTTACCTGAACAGAGTCGGGCAATATGTCGCGCTTCATCTCGACAACGGCGCAAAAAATATCAAGTGTTCGGGCGGTCGAGAAAAGTCGCGTCCCTCAAAGGGTTTTCGGTTTGCTGCGATTCAATCGAACGAAGATTTAGCGATGTCGATGCCTGGCGGATTCATTTTTGTTTCCACTGGACTCTTAAAGAAAATGAAGACCGAAGACGAACTTGCGGGCGTTTTGGCTCACGAGGCGACTCACGTCGTCTGCCAAGATGGCCTAAGCGAAGTTGAAGCTGCAGCGCTAAAAACCTCAGAGGAGGATGGCGCATTGGTCAATGAGTCTGGCGACAGCGGACAAACCTTAGCGGCCAAAGCTTCTGAACGATTCTTTCAGAATCCTTTTTCGCGTGCGCAAGAAAAAATCGCCGATCGCGGTGGTCTGTTAGCCACCTATCGAGGTGGCTATTACCCCGGCGATTACATCGACTTTACCGAGACGCAGAAAGATCAGACGTCGGCTCGGCATCCCGGCAGCCGAGAGCGCGTCGGGTGGCTGAAGCGCGACTTTGCGAAAATGCAAAAAAAGGGCGTCGTCGACACGAAAAAAGCGCGTGCGGCACGTTTTGCTGAATTCAAAAAAATGATTCCGTAATTGAGTTGGGAGTCGCTCGAACCCTACTCCAATACACCGGTCGTCGCGTCGAGAAGCCGCAAGCCATTTTTAGTCTGAATCAACCAGATGCTCCAATGCTCGTCGGTTCGAGCACTTATTGCTTTCAAGGCAACTGTTTCTCGACTCGGTTGCAGTCTTACGATCTTGATGTCGGCTTGTTCGAGCGCGTACTCGTTGCGAAGTACGCTGCGCGATACGACGGGGCTAAAGACCTCGATACAAACCACTTCGTTACAAGAATTGATTCGTACGCCACGCATCACCTCAATTGGTGACGCGAGTGCCTTCGAAAAAGAGCCGAAAGCGGCCAGAAAAAAAATAGAGACTGCGAACAGCGGCGCGGCGAATCGAATCATTCTCTCACGCAGTTCGAATTTAAGAGGACACCGTTGTATTCAATCCCGCGGAACGAGTCAGAGATGAAAAGCCAATCGCCGCGTGGTAAGAATCCGTTGAGACTGCCATCATCGAATCCGGTTGCACGACCACATCGATCGAACCGAGAGGGTAACAAAGTTTGCAGTGATGCGACCTGCCCAGTCGTTGCATTTCGCATATCAAACTGGGTTTTATAAGGAACGGTCTTGGTTTGACTCACGCCATTGAAGACATAGCTCTTTGCGATTTCGATCTGTGCTTCGATCGGTCCCATCAGACTTTTTTGGTAGGCGGGCCCGAAAAATGGAAATTCGAGTTTGAAGCATCGTGTACGGTCAAAGTAATGGCCTGTTCGACGTTTGGGTTCTCCACTTTTACAGGCATCCTCTTTCATGAGTTGTCGAACGACAAACGTAGCTTCGTGGCCAAGCGCCTCAAGGTTTGCAAGATCGCTTCGATCCACGAGCTTGCCGAAGTTAGCGCTGTCTTGAATGATGCGAGTAAATTTCTGAACCGTCAGCTTGTTCTTCGGCGTGTGCGAGAGCTTGACGACGATGTCGTCAAGGCCGTCCATCGAGTAAGCTAGAAGTAAGGTCATCGACCACTTAGTCTTGATCAAATCGAGGCGAAAAGCTTGCCAGTCGTATTTCGTAATTCGACTTGGTTTCGCTTCTTCCCAAGCGACGCAAGTCTCGACGGCGTACACATGCGGGGCAACTTGAATGATATCACACGGAAAGTAAGAGTTTCCTTGCGGCTTTGCGCTGCGGGCGGGTGAATGTACCGAAATCTGTCGATGCTCGTTTTCTTGAATGAAAAGAATTATTTCGTCGAGAGCTTTGATGTGCGAGCGAAAAAATTTGCGTATGTCTTCGCCGTTTTTGAACGGCGGAAATCTTGGGTCGAGCGCAAACTTTCGGTAGCGCGGATCTTTGCGATTTGCGTTTTCCGATTTTACGTAACTCGCAACATCTTGCGGCGACATCCGTTGAACGATCGGATCGAGACGCAAAGAGAATCCTCGAAACGGCAAAATCAACCGCAACATTTTGTGAAGCAGCTGGGCTCGAAAATTATCGGCGTCAAGGTCTAAGGCGATCTCGATGGTCCGCTCGGCATCCGAGTAGTTCATGGCCTGAATCAGACGTTCTGCGATAAGAGCAACTTTTTCGGCGCGAACCGTTTGCGTCGCAGGGTTGGTATCCATCGCGAGACTTGCAACGTCTAAGATCTCGCGCGCCTCAAGCTGCGGCTGTGCTGAGATAAAAAAGAGAAGTGACAGGGATACTGCTCGGAATACGTTTTTCAAGTTGCTCATTAGTTAACTCTTTCGTCGAGGTGATACGGAATGAGTCGTCGTTGAATGCGACTATTCTCGAACAAAGTCAGCGTGACGTCGAACGGCGACCGAAGCTTCGAGAAGATTTTGTTCGTGTATTCAGGTTCATCGGGAAAAATATAGATATCTGCGAGATTCTTCGCATTGTTCGGGTTTTGCTTCAGATCGGCGCGAATTTCCGCGTTTGATTTGCCTTCGTGGAGCGCCTCAACCAAGATTCGAAGAGCGCTCTGTCGGCTGTCTGAAAATGTGTAGGCGGTCGTGGTCGTCGCTATTTCAAGCAACACAGGCGAATGAGCTGCCGCAATTTCGGCTGCGGCCTTGTTGTGACTCCAGCAACTACTGTTGACGTAGACAAGCTGACCGATTTTCGCAGCTTCGCGCTCACGAACCCATTCGCCGAAAGAAACGTTCGAGATCAGATCGGAACCCTTCTCGAAAGATGGGTAAACTAGCTCGATGACTTCGACCCGATTTTTTGACCTTTTAGTTCCGATGATAATTGTCGTTTGCTTGGACATGCGGAATAAATTTCGGTCGTCGCCGTCGCTATGAGCTTCCTTGATCATGTAGTCCATCGGTTCGCGGCCCGCGACTTTACTTTTCAGATACTCATTGAAGTTGTCGTTCACAACTGGGCTGCCGAAGACAAAACCTTCGCCCTCGAAGTAAGAGCGATATTCATTTAACGTTTCTTTTGCGGTCGCTAGATTCGTTCCGGCTACGATCAGGCCTCGAAAAACGCCGTCTGACTCTAACTCGGCATACCGAACAGACGGTTCATTGATCATCCAGTTGACCTCAATTGGTGTCGCTTTCGCAGTGAAGCGAGCGACATAGTTTTTTCCTGAATGTGTCCAATTGAAGTCTTTAATTTGGATGAGATTGCCGGTTGAATCGTAATTGAATTGAGGGCCAGGCTCCATATAGAAGCCCGCTTCAGCCAATTTTGAATCCTTAGAAATTCTTGATGTTCCTAAGACGACTGATTGCGCCGTCGACCCATATTTTGCTGTGACAGTGACGTCTGTAATTTCTTTGAACGAAAGACCTAACATACGCCGCGCGCTCTGATGGGCGAACTGATAGATCTTC
>JALHOI010000056.1:0-4228 GCA_022843085.1 Pseudobdellovibrionaceae bacterium | reverse complement strand
CGATCTTGTCGCCCATGGCGCGGATGGCGTGCGGGTTGGGGCCGATGAAGGTGATCTTCTCGGCGAGCAAGCGATCGGCAAATTCGGCTTTTTCGTCTTGCGCAAGGAACGAGTTAAATTGTGCAAAGTACTTATAGTCCGAAAAGGGCCGATCAAAGTGTGTTGATAAAAGCTGACGCTTCAGAACCGAGTACGCAAACTTCGCATAGTGTTTGTGGTCCTCGGGCGCGAGGCAACTCATGTCGGCCGTCGGCAACTTTCGAATTAAAGGATATTTAACAAGCAAGCTCGAGTACAAGTTTGTGGATTCTGACATCACATTTGCGAGTACTAAAGACATCAGCGAACCGTACGAGGTCATAATTTCGTCTGAATCGAGCAAACCCTCAAGTATCGGTAAGTGCTTCGACGGATTGAAACCATCTTTCTTAGAGAACAAAATCAACCAACGCTCGATTTCGCCCCGCTGATTATACCAATGAAGATTCGGAACAAACGACTTCCATCTTGCATCACGTTCGTCGTATTTCGATCCACAAATATCACCGTTTTGAAACTTCGAGCGCTGGTCGACGTAGGCTTGGTCCGAACGATCTCTATCGTTAGATTCCTTGCAGTCGGAACAAATCATTTTGACCGGTTTCGAGCATACAAAACGTGTTTTATCAAAGAGTGCGATGGTTGAAACATCTCCGCTCATGATCGAAGTCACGACGGTTTCATCGGTGACGTCGAGGCTCGCTTCGCGCTGCCATTGACCTGTCGGCACTGCGAGATCGATTCGTCGCGAACCTTCTCGAAACGACAGTGTTCGACGACCCGAATTGTCGACAAAGTCAAAACGACCATGAGTAGCACCGGTGGTCAGAGTCCGGCTCCATCGCGGCTTGAACACGGGATACTCAACCCCATTTATTGTAAGAGTCGTAAGCTTGGATTTGGCCGAAGTTTCAACTTTCAAATGATCGCCCGTGAAGGTCGTTTCGCTTCCGGCGCGCATGTCGACACGTACAACACTTTTGAGTGCGCTCGGGAACTTCGCGTAATTGAGAATGAAAAGACTTTCAGACTCGCGATCCGTCGCAACAACAGATTTTGATTCAAGCGGCGTCGACCTTACGATCAACTTCTTTTCGATATCAAAGATAGAGACGCCATCGTTTTCGCGCAGAATAACGAAGCGATTGTTTGGCGAAAAAAATCCGCCTTCAAACTCGTCAGATATTTTCGTCAACACCATTTTTTGCGTGTCGAGAATGAACCCTGATCCTGCAGAGAAAAGACTGTAGCGACCATTTGGCGAAACCTGATTTTCGGTTATCGGAACGTCAGTTCCGAATGCTTTAGGCTGAACGAGGTCCTTTGAGTTCAACGTACGAATCGCGTTTTCATCAACGCCGCGAGCGATCCGCAATGAATTATCGGGTCGGATCAAAATCAGCGCGCGACCGCCAGCCAGTGGCAGAACAGTCTTAAATTGACCGGGCGCGGTGACTAATTTTGTGTGCCCTAGAAAAAAACACTGTTCGGCGACTTGCTCAATTTTTGCGACCGAAGTTCGTTCAGCCATCGCCTCACTGCTATAAGCAGCCATTGCAATTCCGAACGCAGAGATCGTAAACCTAAAAATAAACGCCATGCTAAAGACCCCTCAAACAGGTGCCGCTTTTCGACACTATGGAGGTCTGCACGAATTGCTCCGACGCGACCGGCGATTTTCTTCAATCTGGAGTCGTTGGGGTGACGAAAATGGGCCCGCACTGCTTAACCGCCTCAATTAAGAGCCGCAGTAACGTCATCAGGGTGCCGCGCAGCTTGCCCGGCCGCACCTTGCGCAGGCCGTAGAACACCTATCGCCGGACTAGCCGCTCGAAGCGGTCGCTCGACCTCAAGTTAAGTAGCGACGCTAGCGCTAATTGCGAAACTCGCCTTGGTCGACGCGCTTGAATCCGTCGGCATAGATGCGTTCGAGAACAAAACTGAAATGGGATGATGATTGTACTGACACTTTCAGTTTTGTGATGGTGCCGTCGCGCTGGGTTGTCTCATAGATGATACCGGTCGCGTTGATGACCCCCAAGGTGCGCCTCGACGCCAGGTCGCCGTTCTGGTGCACGGACAAAGCTCCAACCACCCACTCCGTGAGCTCTGTAGCGGCTCCCGCTTGGTCACGGCAATTGGCAGGAGCATATTGCAAAGTGAAGCCTGCCGGCTCCATTTCGAGCTTCGCGGTCGTGCCTTCACAAATGTAAGTCGACACTGTACCCGTCGTGTTGGTTTCGGTCCGCATGAATGAGCCTTCAGCCGCGTTCGCTTCGGTGGTGAAAACAAGAGATCCGAAGACAATGAACGCCAAAAGAACTGAAGCTAATTTTCTCATCCCACACCTCTGTGAGAGAGCTTTTGGCGAATAAGAGCGCCAATTTCAAGTTTTAGTTCGCGACGCGAATCGCCCAAACTTCTTCATCTTGAGTGTAGCGTGTCGGGGTCATCCCGAGTTTAGTCAAAACGGCTTTCGAACGCTCGTTCGAAGGCGAAACGCTGGCATGCAGATCGGTTAGCCCCAATTTTTTAAAGCCGTATTCGACAACGGCCGCTGCGGCTTCGATTCCGTAACCCTGTCGTTGGGCTGCGTAAATGAAGCGGTAGTTGATTTCGCTTTCAAGTTGAAAGGGCGGGTCCATTTCAAAAATTCCGGCAATGCCAATCAGCGTTTGGTCTTCACGTCTCACGACTGCAAATTTGCTACGCCCATCTTTTTGATAATCGCGAATCTGTTGCTGCACGAATTGAAGCGCATTGGCCGTCGACGGACGATCGTAGGTCGGAGAACCGAAATCACTTAGGCCCGGTTTCTGACAAAGTTGAACGAACTCCTCGGGCCTCGATAAGTTCCAAAGACAGAAATCGAGGCGTTCGGATGAAAAAATCACGGTACGCGGTTCGACATTTTTGCAACTCACGATCGCGCCAGATTTCTTAAAAATCCCCAGTGGCTTCGAATCGCAGTGAATAAATCAACATGATGATGGGTCAAATTCGTTTCATCACAAAAGTCGGCTATCTCCTTCGAGATCCAAGAATAGTGCCGATGACTTACTTTCGGAAAGAGGTGGTGGGCGGCGTGTGCGTTCAAACCACCGATGAGGCCGCACCAGATTCGAGAAAATGGGTACCAGTCGACGCTGGTCATCACCTGGTGAGTGACATAGCTGCAGCCGACACGACCGTCTTGGATGGTCGGAAAAGTTGCCTGGGTTGAAAAGTGAGTTCCGATCAGCGGCAAAATAAATAGAAGTGAAACAAGACCTTGCACAATGGCGATGCCGATTAAAATCTGCCACCAAGTGAATGGCAAAAACGCGATCGGCATAACGTAGAAGAGAAGAACGTTCGGCACCTTCAGCAAGAGAAAGCGAATCCACGAGGGCGTTTGTTCGTGCCAGTCATCCATGTTGGCCAGAGAGGTTCGCTTCATGTAGTTGAAATCCTGAATCCACGCCGCGTGAAACGCGACGATCAGATATAGAAACCAGGCGTACCAATGTTGAAATCTTTGCCACGGCCGCCGCGGCTGGTGGGGCGAGAGGCGAACAAATGGGTTTTCGTCGATGTCCGCGTCGCAGTGATCGATGTTTGGAAATTTGTGGTGAGATTTCAAATGGCGCGTTCGCCACATCTCGGGGTCGACACCAAGAACGCTAAACGGAAGGTAGAGAACCAGGGTGTTCAGCCAGTGGTGGCTTGAAAATGATCCGTGGGCTGCGTCGTGTGACGCGTTGAGCGCGAAGAGAAGAATCGAAATTCCCGCGGCTAGCCCAAGCCCAAGAGCGATTTCTAATCCGGGTTGAATCGCCAACAACGAAACATAAGAGATCACGGCGAATGTGAGAAGTGCCAGCGCCTTCATCCACATCAACATGAGAGACCGACGACGGCGTGGCCGTGTCGCTATCTGGGAGTAAATTCGTTCGCGAAAGTCGCTAAAGGCAAGCGAAGCCGGATCTTCTTGAAAAGTCAGTTTTGTCGTTTCCATGGTGATGTTGTTAGCCCAATTTTCGGGCGTTGGCGTCACAGTCGCCGGTCAGATTGCCCGGAAAATCGTCAAACCGCGACAGGCACGAACGAGCGTCCTTTTAACGTGAGGCCTTTGACGAGTTTTGAAAAATAGCGTCAAGCCACGGCATCTTAATTTGAAGGCCGCCTTTTGAGTTCACGATGCTGAGTC
>JALHOI010000055.1 GCA_022843085.1 Pseudobdellovibrionaceae bacterium | reverse complement strand
GACTGTTTAAGGTGGCGATCGTTTGAATGATCGACTCGCTCTGCAATTCCTGACGAGATTCGGCATAAGAATCGGCCGAGGTATCACGGTCGAGATATCCACTGAGAATTCGTAACTTATTCAATGTGTCGAGAAGGTTCGGATGAATCGATGTTTGGTGGCGCTTACAGAACGTTGTTTCAATCGCCCATACAGCCAGACGCAGATCTTGCGCAGACACCGCTTCATGATGTTTCAGCTTTTTTTCATAAAAGCGAAATAGCTCGAGTCCCAGCGAAAGAGCATTCATGCGAAAAATGATTTGCAGCGGCTGTGCCGTAAACTTTAGGCTACAGGAGCAATACTTTTAGACTTATGAAAAATTCGAGACATTTGAATGCTCGAGTGAGACCATTTGCCCCATGGAAACAGTCGTCTCGGGTCTAGTCAGTCAAGTATTCCTTCGTTGCGTTGAAGATTGCCTTGAACCAATAATGCTCACCGATCGACACGGTCGCCTTACTTATGTGAATCCCGCCTGGGTCATGACCTATGGTTACACGAAAGAAGAAGCTCTGGGGAAGACGCCGCGGCTTTTGCGTTCGACACATCAAGACGAAGAGTTTTACAAAAATATTTGGGCGACAATCTTGAATCCTGAACACGGATTTTGGAAAGGTGAACTGACGAATCGCGCGAAAGACGGCCATCTTGTTCCGGTGCTGCTTACGATTACACCTTACCGTGAAAATGGTGAAGAGGTTCAAGGCTACATGGGAATCGCTGTCGATTTGTCGGCTCAGAAAACTATGGAGCAACAGATTCTTCATCAAGACCGTCTCGCCTCGATCGGACTTCTCGCGGGAGGTCTTGCTCATGAAATTGGAAACCCATTAGGCGTGATTCGCGGCCGCGCCGAGCTCGTGCTAAACCAAGTGAGCGGAAACGACTTTGCCGAAAAAAATCTTTCAATTATTCTTGGCCAAATCGATCGAATGTCGGGCCTGATTCAGTCGCTCCTTCGTGTGAGCCGAGTGCCAGACCAGGTGCCACTTCGAAGCCTGAGTCTAGGTCGCGCAGTTAACGATGTCGTTGAGCTAACAGCAGAAGAATGTCGTCGAAAAGAAATTGCACTTCGCCTTCACAACGTTGAGCACAACATTCTCGGTGAAGAAGGTAAGCTTCAACAGCTTTTGTTGAACATCGTTATCAATTCAGTTCACGCGATCGAAGAGCAAAAAAAGAATGATCCGCGTCCCAATCAGGTTCACTTTATCGAGATCAACTCTAAAATTCTAGAGAACGGTGCATGCGGGCTAACAGTGCGCGATTCAGGTTGCGGAATTCCTTCTGAAAACATCGGCAAACTGTTTAAGCCGTTTTTCACGACTAAAGAAGTTGGCAAAGGGACAGGGCTTGGGCTCGCAATGGTGGCGAAGCTCGTTGATGAAATCGATGGCAAAGTCAGTGTGCAAAGTCATGGTGTTGGACAAGGCGCACAGTTCAACTTCGAGTTTAAAACACCCGAGAAGCCGATCTCTTGCGAAAATCGCTAGGCCTTATTTTTTCGCCGACAAGTCGTCGTCTATGAAGCCTTCCATAACGTCGTCAGAAGCCGGGTCGTCGGGGCTACCCAACACAAAGCCATACTCGCGTTCTTTTCTGTATAGCGTGCGTCGATTAACGCCGAGGATTTGAGCGGCCTTCTCTTTTCGACCTGCAGTTTTATCAAGAACGAATTTGAAGTACCGCTTTTCAATCTCTTCAAGCGTCGGCAGCGTTCCTGATTGTGTGGCGCCAAAAAACGATTCGGCGTCTCCTTCTCCAGCCGCAGGTAGATCTTTGGCTTCAATGGTGCTTCCCCGTGTCAGCACGACAGCGCGTTCAACGATGTTTTCAAGTTCGCGAACATTACCTTCCCACGGTAAACTCATGACTCGAGCGAGAGCGTCGGGTGAAAAAGATTTTACCGCCGAATTATTGGCTAGCGAGTACTTTTTGAGAAAGTGGTTTGCGAGAAGCGGAATGTCTTCTTTTCGGTGACGAAGGGGTGGGATCGTTATCGGTATGACCGAAAGTCGGTAGTACAGATCTTCGCGAAAGGTTCCATTTTTGATGGCAGCTTTCAGGTCCTTGTGGGTCGCGGCTACGATTCGAACATCGACGTCCCGATCAAGAGTATCGCCGACCGACCGAATTTTTTTTTCTTGAATAACACGCAGAAGTTTTCCCTGAAGAGCGAGATTCATATCGCCTATTTCGTCTAGAAAAATGGTACCGCCATCAGCCTCTTCAAAGAGTCCGCGCTTTCTTCCGACAGCCCCTGTGAATGAACCCTTCGCGTGTCCAAAAAGTTCACTTTCAAGCAGAGCCTCAGGTATCGCTGTACAGTTGATGGCGACAAATCGTTTGGTTCGGCGGGGCCCCTCGTCGTGAACAGCCCGCGCGACTCGCTCTTTGCCAGTGCCGCTTTCGCCAGTGATGAGTACGTTCGCAGTTGCGGGTGCTACTCGACGAATGAGATCAAAAACTTCGTGCATACCAGGAGACTTGCCAATGATTTTCGCAAACGATTGAGTGTGTTCAATTTCGTTGTGTAGCCGTTCGTTTTCGACCTGTAGGTCGCGAAATCTTAATGCGCGAGCGACAGTCACGCTCATTTCTGAAAGTTTGAATGGTTTTGTTGTGTAATCGAAGGCGCCGCGACGAATGGCCTCGATCGCAGTTTCAATGGTTCCGAAGGCGGTGATGAGTATGATAGGCACTTGCGGTGCTAGCTCGCGAAACCTCGAAATGAATTCGATGCCGGTCATCTCGGGCATACTGAGGTCGCTGATGACGAGATCGAGATTAAATTCGTCAGCTGGCGTACCTGAACCGAATTCCTTGGCGGCAATTCTTAGCAGGGCTTCTGTCGCAAGCGCCGCTTCGCTGACCGTGTGACCCTCTGATCGAAGAAAATCGACCACCATCGACCGCATAGGTGCGTCGTCATCAATCACTAAAACATGATGCTTTCTCGACATAACGGACTCCCTGCTTAAGTCGGTCAACCTAGCGTCACAACTTAGCTTCAATTGATGAACGAATCAATGGCACCGCAGCGCTCGATTTGAAGTGGAGGCATCCGGGCTCGCCGCGCTTAGCCGATACTGCTCAAAAGTTCTGGCCCCAAACGTCATTACACTCAACAAGGCGGCTACGACCAAGATTGCACCGGCCCACTTCTGTGCGCGCGCCGAGCCGTTCGTCATGCGCCGATGAATCCAGGCTGAACCGAAACTTAGAATAGGCGTACTGCCCAACCAAAATGCAAACATAAAGCCGGCACCTCGAGCGGTACTACCTGTGGCGACTGCGCCGAGGAAAAAAGTGTAAAGGTGGCCGCATGGTAGCAGCACGGTCAACAGGCCAGCGATGAAGCTCGTCATCGGCTGCGGCAAAGCTCGAAGATGAAGCGAACCTCGCATCGACCTCAACGCGTGCTGAAGCGGTCGAGGTAGTTGGAAATGAAGTGGCCGACCTCGTAAAGAGCGGTAGCCGTTGAAAACGAGCAAGACTGTAATGACTGACAGACTTATGGCCGACGTCCAGAGCGATTGGTTGTCACTCAAAAGAGTCCGGCCGAAGGCTCCAAGCAGTGATCCGACGCTTACGTATCCCAGCATCCGGCCGACTTGATAGAGACCATTCAAAGCCGGCGTCCGAGCAAAGTTCATGACGATCGGACCACACATCGACACACAGTGGGGGCTTCCGATAAAGCCCGCAACGAATACTGAAGCAGGAACAACCCACGTCGCATTAAGAAAAAGGTCCAACAAGAGTGACCTCCTTTTCGATATAGATCGGCTCGACATTAATCGGCTCGCCATAGGACTCGTGCGCGAGACCTTTCGTAGACGCCTCGAACTCTTCTTGGATAAACACTTTGGCCCTGGCTGTGCCTGAGAGAAGGTCCTCTTGAGCAAATCGAATAAAGATATCAATGCGGCGAACGCCGTCCTGCCCAAGTAAATACGGCTGAGTGGCCGTTATGAGTTCGAATTTTGATTCCGTGGTGCCGAGGCGAAGCTTTCGAGACTGACCGCTTTGGTTACTCAATTCGATTCTGAAATGGTTCACGATACGAGTGCTTCCGGCGACATTTTTTTGCACAGTGTAGGGCGCACCGGCCGCGCGCAGAATTTCAATATTGACCGGTTTCAATGTGCCCAACAGAACTAGCAGCAAACCCAGCGAAAAAAGACAGACGCCGAGATATGAAATCGCACGCAAGTTCAACCGAGATTTTGGTTCGGCTCGTGGCTCGATTGCATCGTACTTGATCAATCCCGTTGGTTTTTTCAGCCTCTTCATGACCTCGTCGCAAGCATCGATGCACGAAGTGCAGGCGATGCATTCCATTTGAAGTCCCCGGCGAATATCGATTCCCGTCGGGCAGACTTGGACACAACGGTAGCAGTTGACGCAGGCACCAAGTTGACCACCGTGAACTTTCAGTATTGATTTTGCCTGCGGAGTTGCGCGCGGTTCTCCGCGCTCGGCTTTGTAGGTGACAACGAGCGAACTTTTATCCATCAAAACAGATTGAAAGCGCCCGTACGGACAAACGATCGTGCAAAACTGTTCGCGAAACCAAGCGAAGTCGAAAAGAATAAAGCCAGTCGCAACAAACATAAAAATAAAGTCGCCCGGATTTTCAAACGGCGAGCTTCTGACCATAACTGCCAACTTTTCGGTTCCGACAAAGTAAGCGAGAAAGCTGTGGGTGAGTATGAGACTCGTTCCGAGGTACAAAGTCCACTTTGAGCTTCGTTTCAAAACTTTCGCGAAACTCCAGGGAGCTCGATCAAGTTTTTTTCGTTCGAGAGCAGGGCCCTCGATCCAGCGTTCAATTTTGCGAAACACACCGTCAATGAAAACTGTTTGGGGGCACGCCCAGCCGCACCAAATGCGACCATAGATGGCGGTCACAAAACAAAGTCCGAAAGCCAAAGTGGCAAGTACAAGCAGTAGAAGTGGAGAATTATGGGCACGAAGCGAAAGGCCGAATATCTCGAACTTTCGTTCGGCCAGATTTAGAAGAAGAGCTTGGCGACCTTGGATCTCAATCCAAGGCAGAACCAAAAAGAGTATGATTAGAATTACCTGAACACGCGTTCGCCATCGACGAAAGAAGCCCGACACGTCCGCGGGAAAAAGAAAAATTCTGCGACCCTCGGCATCCGCGGTCCCGAGGCGCTCGGGATGCAGTTCGAATTCGCTTACTTTAGTCTTTGAATTCATATTTTTCGCCCTGCGGAGCCTTCGAGTTCGCGGGCGATGACGCATGCAGCGAGCGAACAAAGACTACGACGTCTCGAAATTCTTCGCGACTGAGGACATCTGCCCAGGGAGGCATCCCCTTTTCAGCGACGCCATTGGCGATAACTTCGACAAGATCTTGAATACGTCCTTGGCCGGAAATCCAGTAGTCGTCGGTGAGGTTTGGTCCGATTCCGCCTTCGCCCGATTTTCCGTGGCAAGCGACGCACTTGCCCTCATAAACTTCACGGCCTTCGTGGATGTTTTTGTTGTTTCCAAGGGCAGCTACGATCGCAGAGACCGAGTCTTCGCCGCTCGCCAATGGCGGAGGTTTCAGTGATTCAATTCGTTCTAATGATACCGAAAGTTCTTCTTGAGTCGTCAGACCGTAGCCCGCCATATAATAAGCGGCATACCAGATAGAAAACACGATCGTGGCATAAAACAGCCAGACCCACCATCGTGGAAGCATGTTGTCGAGCTCACGAATTCCGTCGTATTCGTGATCGAGCAACTGAACTTTTTTGTTTTTTGATTCGACGTTATTCGTGATCATATTTTTTCACCCTCATCAAACGGAAGCCTCTCCGCCAGCGTCAAAGGTGACTGTTGTGATTTTAGCGACAGCCGAATCAGCAGACCCATGAAGAACGAGAAAAATATGAGCAACGCAAGGGCCGGCAACCATGGCCACGGAAATCGCGCGAGCAATTCTTGTTTCATTTTTTACCTTCAGACTTTTCAGAGTTTTTACCGAGTCGTTGTATGTAGGCGATCAGCGCTATGATTTCGCGATCGGCGAGCCCTTTGATTGGAGAATCGCCGGTGAGTCCAGCCGCTATGATTTCAGCCTCAGCTCGTGCCGCGTGAGCAGCGTTTCGTACATCTTCGTCGGTGTATGGAACCCCGAGTGATTGCATAACTTCGAGTTTTCGCTCGAGAATCGCAAAATTAGTTTTTTTGTCGAAGAGCCAGTCGTAGGCCGGCATAATCGAGTTTTGAACAACAGATCTTGGATCTAACATGTGACGGTAGTGCCAAAGATCGGGGTATTTTCCGCCTATCCTCGCAAGGTCAGGTCCGGTTCGTTTCGAACCCCATTGAAACGGCCGGTCGTACATTGAATCCTCTGGAAGCGACGCTTTTCCGTAGCGAAGAACATCTTCGGGAAGAGTTCGTATCATCTGCGAATGGCAGTTGTAACAGCCCTCGCGCACGTACAAGTCTCGACCCGCAAGCTCGAGTGCCGTGTAAGGCACGACTCCAGAATTTGCGGGCGTATACGTGTGCGCCACAAGGGTCGGTAGTATCTCAATGACGGAACCAATCAGAATTGAAACGAGAACAAGAACCGAAAACGTCGGCATCAAGCCTTCAAGGCGACGATGCCAAGCGGTTTTTGGTTCGTTAGATTCTTCGGTCATTTTCGATGCACGGTAGACTTCTGCTTCGAGATGTTTCGGTGCGAGACGGCAAGTCTTAAAAATGTTCCAGCACATGACTAAGAAGCCGATGAGGTAAAGAACGCCCCCGATCGCTCGTACCCAGTAGAGCGGAATTATTCGAACGACCGTCTCGACAAAATCGGGGTACACAAGTTTTCCACTGATAGGGTCGATCGCTCGCAACATCATGCTTTGTGTGAAGCCTGACGTATACATTGCGAGTAGATACATCAACATGCCGACGGTGCCGATCCAAAAGTGGACGTTGGCGAGCCGAACCGAATGGAGCTCGGTGCGGTAGAGTTTCGGAATAAGGTAATAGATCATTCCGAAGGTTAAAAATCCGTTCCATCCTAAAGTTCCACCGTGCACATGCGCGATAATCCAATCGGTGTAGTGGCCGACAGCGCTGACAGACTTGATTGAAAGCAGCGGGCCTTCAAAAGTCGCCATTCCATAGAACGTCAAAGCGACAACCATAAACTTCAGTACGGGATCAGTCCGAACTTTGTCCCAACTTCCGCGTAAGGTCAGAAGGCCGTTAATCATGCCGCCCCAACTTGGAGCCCACAGCATAATTGAGAAAACCATTCCGAGCGTCTGGGCCCAATCCGGAAGAGCTGTGTAAAGCAAGTGGTGCGGACCAGCCCATATGTAGATGAAAACTAAAGACCAGAAGTGAACGATCGAAAGCCGGTAGCTATAAACCGGACGATTCACCGCCTTTGGCAAAAAATAGTACATCAGACCCAGAAAAGGTGTTGTCAGAAAAAATGCGACCGCGTTGTGGCCGTACCACCACTGTACAAGCGCATCTTGCACACCAGCGTACACCGGATAGCTTTGAAACCAAGCGACAGGGATTTCGATTGAATTGACGATGTGAAGAACCGCAACCGTAATAATGGTCGCGATATAGAACCAAATTGCGACATACATATGACGCTCGCGACGGCGGTATAGCGTGCCAAAAAAATTGACGGCAAAGACCACCCAAATCACAGTGATCGCGATGTCGATCGGCCACTCGAGTTCAGCATATTCTTTGCTTTGAGTCAGCCCGAGAGGAAGTGTGACGGCCGCCGCGACGATGATTAGCTGCCATCCCCAAAAATGAATTTTGCTGAGGGTATCGTTGAAGAGTCGGGCCTTGCATAGGCGTTGTGTTGAGTAATAGATGCCCGCAAAAATTGCGTTTCCGCCGAATGCAAAAATCGCGGCATTTGTGTGAAGGGGGCGCAGCCTGCCGAACGTGAACCAGCTTGTTCCAAAGTTCAGCTGCCAGCTTGCAAGCTGAAGGGCCGCGATGATTCCAACTAGAAATGCGATTCCACCCCACACGAGCGTCGCTATCGTAAATTTTTTTACAATGTCATCGTCGTACATAAAGGTTTCGACGGTTTTCGATGGTGCTGAATTACTCATGGGGTTGACCTTTCAAACTCTCATTGGCGATATCAGAATCAAGTAGCATTCGGTGGGCTGGCGTTTCGAGATCGTCGAACTGACCGCGGGCCGACGAATAGACGAAGGCAAATGCGAACCCACCCGCAAGCGTCAGCGCGATAGGTAGCAGCAGGACAATGATATTCATGTTCTGGCCTCGAGGGTCTGAAACTGACGCGAAGAAAATAGGGCCGATAGCAGAACGGTCAATGAACTGAGAGGCATTAGAACTGCGGCCCAAAGCGGGGTCATCTCGCCCATGATGGCGAGCGCACCGGCTGCGATATTGAAGGAAGCTGAAAAAGCGAGATTACGATATATCGCACTCTTTGCAGAGCGTGCGATTTGAAACAGCGCTGGAATCGATTCGAGGTTTGGCTGAGTGAGGTACATATCGGCCGCACGAAGACTTACGTCGAGACTTCCATGAACAGCGATCCCGACGCTTGCTGCTGCGAAGGCGCTCGCATCATTCGCGCCGTCGCCGATCATAACGGAATTTGATCCTGATGCGATGATGACTTTCGCTTTTTCTTCAGGTGTCATTTGAGCCCGTGTTTCTGTCTGTGAAAATCCGAGTTTTGCAGCACATTGATCGACGATCGGCTTTCGGTCTCCCGATAGGATGTGCGTTTCCAAGCCCGCCTTGCGCAACCAGGTGAGAACTCTAAATGTTTCGGGTCGAATTTCGTCGCCGACTTCAAAGTCAGCGATAATTCTTTCGTTCTGAAACAGGCCAAAATTTGCGTTGATGCCTGATCCGGGTAGGGGGCGTACTTTGTACGTAAATCCATCAATGAAACCGCTGACGCCGCCTGTCGCTAGTTTTTCGATCGACTGAAACTGAACCGCTGCTGCGCCTTCAGTCGTCGCATAGCGAGTCAGGCTCTGCGCGATGGGGTGAAGTTGGTCTTGCTCAAGTCCACGAAGAATGCCGAGGTCAGATTGCTTTGAGTAACACGATCGAACGACGGTCATCTTGCCTGTTGTTAGGGTTGCCGTTTTGTCGAAAAATACTTTCTGCGCCGACCAAAGTTTTTCGATCGCATCTGCTGACTTAATAATCACACCACGTCGAGCGGCTTTTCGAATTGCCATCGCCATAGAAAGTGGAATCGCAATTCCGAAAACGCACGGGCACGTAACGATGATAAGTGCCAGAGCCCGTGATATTCCCTCTGCCGGGTTAGCCTTGAAAAAAAATAGAACGACGCCCGTCGCTAGCATGAAAACGATGGCGATGAAGTATTGGGCTCCGAGATCTGAAAGGTGAACGAACTTCGACTTTGTTTCTGCGAGACGTTCAGTCTCTTTTAGAATGCCAGCGAGTCGAGTTTGCCGCGGAGTTTTAAGCACCCGCAGTACGCTGTCACCTGAAACATACCGGCAGCCGGCTTCGACAACGTCGCCGACACTGACATTAAGGTTTGCGCTTTCCCCTGTGAGGACTGCCGCATTGACCTTTGCGAAACCAGAATCGACGAGACCGTCGATTGGTACTAGCGAGCCGACCTGAATCTTAACTCGGTCGCCGATTTGCAAAACAGAGGCTGAGGTCTCGGCCCAAACGCCGCTTCGAACTTCTTTTTCAACCGTACCGACTAAGAGATCATCTTCAAGATGGGTCGCCTGCAGATTTGTGTCTTGAATACTCTTTAAGAGAAATCGACTGCTAAGAAGCAGAAACACCAGCATAGAAAGCGAATCGAAATAGAGATCAGTCCCACCTCTCGCGAGCGAGACCACGCTCGTCAATACGCCGACAAGAATCGCCAACGCAATGGGCACGTCGATATTCAGACGTCGAAGGCGAAGTGACGCTAAGGCGCTGCGATAAAATGGCCATGCTCCATAACTCAAAACTGGTACAGAAAGGCAGGCTGCGACGATTTGAAATAGCCATGCCAGTTCGCCAGTGGCGCCGCCATACAAAGAGACAGCCATTATCATGATGTTGCCAGTCAACGCCGCCGAAATTCCGATCCGAATCAAATCGTACCGTCGTTCTCGAGTTTGAAGTCGAATTGTCGACTCGTCAGTTTTCAATGCATGAGGTTTGTAGCCGAGCTGATTGAGAGTCGTCGCAATGAACGAGAATGATCCGCCGGGCCGTCGAACGACTTCAATCGTCGATGCGGCCATGTTGACCCGTGCAGAAATGACGTCCGTACAAAAGTCTGGAAGCTTTTCAAGCAGCCAGACGCAGGCCGAACACGACATGCCTTCAAGAAAAAACCGAACACGATTGCCGTCAGAACTAGCTGCCTTTAAAAAGCCTGGTTCATCGTACGCGCGATAGTCCCTGTGCATGTCCTCAATTGCAACTTGCATTGGAACCGCACAAATGGGCGGGTTGGCATCTCGCAACTGGTAGAAAGAAGTTAGACCGTGCTTTTCAAGGATACCGTGAACCGCCTCGCAGCCGGCGCAGCAAAAAAGCGGAACGCCTGGCCCCGTGCGACTGCCCGTGCGACTGATTGATTGAACCGCAGGGCTCGAAATCTCAGATTGGCAGTGCCGACAAAATGCTACTGTCGGAGTCATGGTTTTCACGTGAGAACTTCCTTGCGGCTAGACGCAAAAGCAGTCGTCGTGCCATTCGGCGCGAGTCTGTAGACGGCCAAAACCTACCGGCGCGTCGATTTCGTCGGGTCTCGAGACAAATTGGCTCGAAGTCCGAAAATGAAACGAGCCAGTTTCGCTCGATTGTTTTTACTGCGACGACCAAGTTGCCATCGGGCGACGGTCGTTGTTATCGTCGCCGAACGTGAAGTCGATTTTTAAGGCGAATCAAATTGCAGATCTCATTTCAGATGGCTCAAGCCTTCTTGTCGGTGGTTTTTTGGGGGTCGGGTGCCCGGTTCGCCTTGTCGATATCTTAATCGAAAAGGCGCCTCGCAATTTGACCCTCATCACAAACGACACGGCACGAATCGGAGTCGGTGTTGGGCGATTGATTGATGCCAAGCTCGTGAAAAAACTCTTTGCCTCTCACATCGGTACAAATCCAGAAACACAGCGACAGATGTTATCCGGCGAGCTCGAAGTTGAGCTCGTTCCTCAAGGTACGCTCATCGAGCGAATTCGATGCGGCGGTTTTGGATTAGGCGGAGTTTTAACTAAGACCGGCCTGGGAACAATTGTCGCAGAGACGAAACGTAAAATTGAAATCGACGGAGAAGAGTGGTTGCTCGATACTCCCATCAA
>JALHOI010000054.1 GCA_022843085.1 Pseudobdellovibrionaceae bacterium | reverse complement strand
CGTCGTTCGAAAATTACCGACTGAGATTGCTAAATGCTTGTTGTTAAACGCTTTTAGACGCACGCCCACCATGAACTGAGAAGAACCGAAGAACCCAAATTTCGGTTCAGACTTCGATTTTTAACACTTCGAAAATTGGCGGAGAGGGTGAGATTCGAACTCACGGAGGGATTTCTCCCTCGCCGGTTTTCAAGACCGGTGCCTTAAACCACTCGGCCACCTATCCGTACGGATCGCTGCGCGAATGGTAGGCACAGCGAGCACTGAATCTAACGAGATTCAGTGGCCGAATCAACCTCAAAGCTTATGCGTTTGGAGCAATCATCACGTAAAGGCGCAGAAGTAAGCCTGTGAGGACGGCAACGAGATTAAAAACGAGAATAGCTGATAAGCCCCAGCTTCGGGTCAGGCGCCAAAAAACACCCATCGTCACACAAAGAGTAAAAATAAACGCCAGTGTCAGTTCGTCAGGCTGCCCAAGAATCTCTTGGACAATCAGTGCCAGCGTGAAGCCGACGACTCCACCCGAGACAAGCTTCAGCGCTATCAACGCGAAGTCAGATGAATTCTGCTTGAGTCCATTTTGTATGCGTCCCACTAGTTCAGGCATCTTGCCTCCTATTGTCCTTCGACGTTGAAATCACCGGCTTGTACTTTGCGAATGCGAGCTTCAATTTCTTCTTTGTCATCCGCGTTTGGAACAAGCCGCAGGTACGTATCATAGGCCGCGACGGCTTCATCAGCCAGTGCTCGCTGATGAAATATCGCACCTTGTTCCTTGTAAATTTCCGGGTTTCCACTTTCGAGAGCCTGCGCCTGGCGAAGCAGCGATTGGGCTGACTCGATGGCCCCACTCAATCGGTAGCAGCGCGCCATCTGGACAAGCACCAGCGCTCCCGTCGCGCGTTTTGCAACAGCCTTCTGGTACTCGGCGGCACAATTGGTGTACTGACGCATGCGATAGAACGCTTCTCCGGCCAAGAGATAAGCCTCAGCCATGTCGGGATTTAAATTTCGCTCGTTGTTGGCTTCGGTCAAAGCCTCTTGATATTTCGCTTGGCGAAGCAGCGTACGCCCCAGGGCGGAGTGCGCCCGAGGATATCTTGGGTTCACTTTTAAAACTCGCTGAAATTGCGCCATGGCTTCGTTAAACTTGCCCACCTCAAGATAGACCTGACCCGAATAATAAATTGGATCGGCGTCAGAGGGATCAAGCACCGCGGCCTTCAGGTAGCTCTCAAGCGCATCGCGCGAGACCCCTTGAACTTGGTAGATTCGGCCAAGCATGATGAGCGCCTTTTTGTCGTTCGGATCAAGACTGACAGCTTGCTTCGCGACATCCTCGGCCGGCTTTAACTTTTCATCCTGCATGAAAACCTCGGCAAGCGCGACTCGGTAGGCGACAGCGGCAGGAGGAACAGCGGCACCTTTCGTAACGACAATTCGATTTATCAGATTTTGAAAGTAAGCGGCGCCCGAATCAACACCCCGCATTCCAGCTTCAATTTTGCCTGCAAGTGAGTGGGCCTCAATGTTGCCACCGTCAAGCTCAAGCGTTTTGCTCGCATACGACTGTGCCTCACTATACTGCTTGAGCCCATAGTGGGCCCTTGCCATCAACAGAAACGTATCGATGTCGGTGCCGTACATCTTTAACGCTCGTGTTCCATACTGCACGGCGCCAGCAAAATTATTTCTTCGCAGTTCGACCAGCGCGTAGCCTCGCATCACCTCGTAGTTATTGGGCTGCAGCTGCTGAATGCGCTGAAGAATTTTAAAGGCCGACTGATAGTCGTAGCGAAGAGCATAATAATCGGCGAGCTCGACGTACGCTCCGGACAGCGTCGGTTCAGCTGCGATCGCTTTTTTCATCCATTCAATGGCATCAACCGATTGGTTCAGCTGCCAAAGGCATTTACCGGCCTTCATCGCAGCAACGCCATTCTTAGGTTCCGCTTCGAACGCAGCCTTATACTCGGCCTGAGCTTGAAAACAGTCGCCCGACTTCGCGTGTTGATCGCCAATGAAAACAAGTTCGCGGGCCGCAACCTTTGTTCCCTTTATCTGAGCTTCGCCGCCCACACGCGCTAAAAAGTCTCGGGCCTCAACACTGCCTGTATTTAATCCGTAAGACTTTTGCGCAAATTCTAGAGCTTTCTTTTTTTGGTTTCGTTTCAACGCGATTTCGGCCTGACCCAACCAGCCCATCGATTCGATCACGCGAGGAATTTTTTCTGCCCCGTTCAGTGCCGACGTAAACAACTGAAGTGCTAAATCTTGGTGGTCAAATTCCCGCGACTCGATCAACGCGAGCTCAATCTTCGCTACCGGATGAGAGGGCACCACCTGAATAACTCCGCGGTAGAGTGTCATCGCTTTGCCAAACTCTTTAGCCCGTGCGCGAGCTCGCGCTTCTCCAACAGCGATCTTTTGCCACGCTGGCCAAAGTAGACGAGCACGCTCGAAGTAGATGGCCGCGTCGGCGTTGTTGCGCACCGAAAGGTAGGCATCCGCTCGCATCTCAAACAAAACCGGCGCATTACCCTCTTCTTGAAGTCGGCTCGCGGCTAGCTGATCAGCTTCACGGTAGCGACTTGAAAGTAGCAGCTGAACGGCCTCGCACGTGGCTCCGTGCAAACCTGCTGGATCAATCCTTTTCGCCTCCTGCATGACCTCGCGCAAAACCTTCATATCTTGCGCATCTTGAAACGAGTAGGGCCACAATTCGCGGTACGTAAGACACAATGTCGAAAAAACTTCGACAGTCTGTGCGGCTCTCTCTGGATCTTTTGGTAATCCCTCGACAACTTCGACCAACTCAGTCTGCGCGCGCTGATAACCGGTAAAGAGATCAGATTGAAACGCGGCGATCGACCGGCGGTACTTTTCTTTGATTTTTTCGATCGGAATTTCAGCCTGGTTTTTTCTTGGCGCTACAAGCCGTATGCGGCCCGCGGTGGTGGGAGCCGTCCCAAACAAAACATCTTGAAAGTAGATAGCCCCGGCAGCCGCAAAAGCGATCAATATCAGTATTATAGGTAGGGGTGATCGAGTTGTTTCTTCTTCCGCTTCCTCTTCGAGTCGCTCGAGCTTTTTCAAATCGGTCAGCTCGATGACATCGGGCTGCTCTGGCTCAGGTGGTCGCGGCAAGTTTGGGCTCTGAATTTCAATCGGTGCCTGAGGTCGACTTGAAACCATGATTTGATTCGTCTTTTCCTCAGGCGGCGCGACATCCACATGCGAAGCCTCCGACGGCCTCGCCACTGACTTATCTGTCGTTTTCTTCTTGTCGCCGCCCTCTTGCGAAAGAGCGTCGAGAAGGCGGTCATAGAACTCGGGAGTGTTCGAGATCGGAATCCAACGACCGCCAGGATAAAGTGCAACGTCTTCGCCGCCCATAAAATATCCGCGATCGATTTGGACCAAAACCTGGTCTGTGCTGAACGGACCGAAGATTTTGCCTTCGCGGTCGCGTACAATCCATGTCTTGCTGCCCTTGTCGCTCACCACTTCACTACCTTATTGGTTCCAATTCAGGTCTTAAGGCCGGTTCCAGTTTGAGTTTTGGAACCAGGTATCCAAAACGCCAACCGACACAAAATAGCTTCGCGAAAACTTGGATATCTGAAGAGATCGCTTAGCTTTAGTCTGACCGACAATCGAACACGCGACAACCCTCGCAAGACCTCGTGATCGGCGGTAATTCCAAACAAATTTCTGCAGGATGTGTTGGCATTGCGGTTGCTAAGCACTTCTGTGTCGAACGTCCGCTATGCGGACCACGAGCAATCAGGAAACCAGCGAAAGTATGACTGAGAATTCAGCAACAGAAACAGCTTCACGAAGTTCTACGAAGCGCTGGCTCACCCCTCTCCTGATCGCGGCGTACGTCGTCATGGTTTTGCTTATTTCTGGACTCTCACGAGCCAAAGATGACCAAACCGTGGCGGGTTCGATCGGTGAATCCACATCCGCTTCGGATGAAGTTCGCCGCTAACTTTAAGTTCGAGTCTTCGCGCGCGACGCAAGTCGACCGCAACATCGACTGACAAGGCCCCTCCTCTGTCAGTTAATGAGTCTCGGCTCTGGTCTCACCCCTCTGAGATCAGACCCTCGACCCTAACTCTGGCCCCTCCTGAGTTAGGGTTTTTTTTCGTCCGCAATATTTCGGCGTCATTCAGCTCGTGCGACGTTTTTTCTCGACCGAGTGACAATTGTCGCATTTAACCTCGCGCCAATTCGTAGGTACGCCTTGCCGGGTGGGAACCGAACATGCAACCGCTTGCGGCCGAACAGGCGAACGACAGAGCGGCTGTGCGTTCAGGGACCTATCGGACGGACTGGAGATTGAGATGAAACGCATCGCTTTACTATTGTTGGTTTGGTTTCTTGCGCCAGCTGCGAACGCACTAGTATGTGCAGATCTGTTTCGGCCCGTGGCTCGGGAAACTGGACGGTTCGTTTCGCTTGAGTCCATGACGAAGCAAGAACAATTGCTCGCTCAGCGGCATGCTCCATCAGCGGTCGCAATATTGCGTGCGTCGACGAACGAGTCAGCCCTTGTCTTCAAGAAACTCCACCCCAGGTCGACTCTAGAAACGTTGATCGTGGTGAATGCGAAGACGGGCCTGGTGTCCCACGAAGTTTCTGGTTTCAACGTCGAGAACGTCGCGGTTTCTCCAAACGGCGAATTTGTTTACGTTCATAGCCAAGGCGCAATCGTGGTATTTGCAGCCGGCGTCAACGTCATCCTCAATACCGTCCCCCAGTTCTGGAGTTTGACGAGCATGGCACTGACCGCAGATGGGAAAGCGCTCTACACTTTTTCAGCAACTGAGCGCGAAATGATTATCCTTGAAACTCGTTACCTTGAAACCGGTTATTCGATTCCACACTTTGCCGGCGATGGAAGCCGCGGTAGTCACCTTTGGCCGATCTCGCGCGAACCAGGATTTCGTCCGGTAAAGCGTCTCACGTTTGCAACAAGCGAGGATAGACGTTACATCGTCGCCGCGGGCGATACCGGCGCTGTCACTGTCTTCGATACTAAAACCGAAGGTCGAAACGTTTTTCCGTCAACGATGCTGCAAAATTTTTCGCCAATTCTTCGTGATGACTTTGTCTTGAACTCGCAGCCGTCGGTGCCACAAATCAAGTGGACCTCGGAACACTCGTTCGAGATCACGATACGGAACGAAACCGAAAAGTTTGAATTTAAAGCACGCAGCAACTAAATGTCGCTCAGACCGGTTGCTCGGCCAGGCCTTTAAGCCTGTTCAGCGTCGTTCGATGCGTCTGATGAACCCTCGCTTCGAATTCGTTCGATCGTTGCTCCGAGTGAGGCAAGCTTGAGTTCAAGCTGCTCGTAGCCGCGGTCGAGATGGTAAATGCGCGATACGAGAGTTTCTCCTCGCGACGCCAAAGCGGCTAGCACGAGTGAAGCGCTGGCTCGTAGATCGGTCGCCATCACCGGGGCCCCTTCTAGACCGCCAGGTTTTCCGCGAATCACCGCCACACGACTTTTTGGATTGATATCGGCGCCCAGACGTTGAAGTTCAGTGACATGCATAAATCGGTTCTCGAAAACGGTTTCAGTGACGAGGCTTACGCCCTCACTCACGCACATGAGCGCCATGAATTGCGCTTGTAGATCTGTCGGAAATCCGGGATGCGGAGCCGTTGTGATGTCAACGCACTTAGCGCCTCCGGTTGACCTCACTCGCACTGACGTCGCTGAAGTCTCGATACCATACCCGGCCTCACGAAGCTTCGCGAGTAACGCTTCAAGATGCTCGGGCATGCAGTCAGTGACAGTGACGTCTCCGCCCGCAATCGCAGCCGCGATGATTAGTGTTCCCGCTTCGATCCGATCAGGTATGACTGTGTGTTCGCCGGGCGTGAGCTTTTCGACGCCTGTGATTTTAATAATACTAGTGCCGGCGCCTTCGATTTTCGCGCCCATTTTCTTTAAGTAGTCTGCGAGGTCGACAATTTCTGGTTCTTTCGCCGCATTCTCGATCGTTGTGACACCTTCGGCGAGCGTCGCTGCCATCATGATATTTTCAGTTCCGCCGACCGTAGCAAATTCGAAAAGTATGTTGGTACCTTTGAGACGCGCGGCTGACGCGTGAACGTAGCCATTGCGAAGTTCGATCTCAGCGCCCATAGCTTTCATGCCGTCCAGATGCAAGTTGATCGGTCGACTGCCAATCGCGCAGCCTCCAGGAAGACTGACTTGCGCCTGACCATATTTCGTCAGAAGCGGACCTAGGCACAAAATGCTCGCGCGCATTTTGCGAACAAGCTCGTAGTTCGCCTCAAAACTACCGGGTGCCTTTACTTCGACCGTCACCGTGCGATCTTTTCTTGTAACGACTGCGCCGAGGCTTTCAAGTAACTTTGCCGACGAATCGACGTCCATGAGCTTGGGAACGTTGTGGAACGTATGTTTGCCTTCGGCGAGCAAGGTCGCGAAGAGAAGCTTGAGTGCGCTGTTCTTGGCGCCACTCGTACGAACTGTTCCACGAAGAGCTTTTCCACCGACAATACGCATTTTATCCATTGGCGACCTCTACCATACGTTCTCGGTTCGAGAGATCGCGGGCAAGTCTCACGTGGTCCCATCCAGCCCTCTTAAAAATATCGAACGCGACTGGACCTTGACCATCGCCGATCTCGAAAAGCGCATATCCGCTGTCGCTAGCTAAAAGTTTCGCGACGATCGACCAGCGCCGAATCTCAGCAACACCCTCTTCGCCCGCTTCACCTGCGAAAAGTGCTGAGTGTGGCTCAAAGAGCTTTACGGCTTCCTGAACGCGAGTGTCCGCAGGGTCGATGTAAGGAGGATTTGCAACCACAAGATCAACGCTGCCGTTAAGTTCCGCGAAAACGCTATCGTCGCCCGCATCGCCAACGATAAATGTCGAGAGCTCGAGGAGCCCGAGTTTGATGGTGTTTCGTTTTGCAATTTCGATCGCGGCCGAAGAAATATCGACGAATACTAAATGTACGTCTGCCCGATCTTTAATTTCATCAGCCACCGAAAGGCCGATACAACCCGAGCCGCAGCCAAGATCAACGATCGTGATCCGCGGTCGCTTGACCTCGACCGATGCTATTGAAACCGAGAGAGACATTTCATCTTGAGGAACGTTGTTCGCATCGAAAAAAGCATTCGCTTTTTCGGCATTGGCTATCTCGTCTTTATCGATTCCGAGGTGCGCAGCTTCGGCCAGCGCCGCCGTGCGATCAGCCTCATCACGACGGGCCGCCGCGGCAGCGATCTCGAGCTGGATTGGCGACTTTGGACGAACCCCGCGCGGCGCGAGTTTGGGCTCGAGAATTTCAAGTGCACGCGTGACAAGCATTTCTGTTTCGGGGCGAGGAATGAGCGTCGCCGAGCTGACTTCAAAATTGTGTTTGTAAAACCCTTTTTCGCCAAGGATGTAAGCGACTGGTTCACCTTTCGAACGACGCCGAACGAGAGCCCGACACTTTTCAAGTTGTTCTTCGTTCAGCGCTTGATCGTGCTTGAGAAAAACTTGGAGTCGCTCAAGACCTAAAGCGCGCCCAATCAAAAGTTCAGAGTCGAGGCGCGCCGACTGTGAAGTCTCGTCGTTCTTCGCGAGAAAAAATTCAGTGGTCTTCTTCACAATCTCGCCAACGGTCGGCACTAGATCTCCTGATGAGGTACCTGGTTCTTTTTGCTGCGACGCAGAGCTCTGCAAAAAGAACCAGGTACCTACGGTTTGGTCTCGGTCTTCATGAGCTCGGCTTGATGATGGGCGATCAACGGATCAACCAAAATCTGCATAGACCCCTTCATCACATCGTCGAGCTGATGCACGGTCAAACCGATGCGATGGTCGGTCACGCGCGATTGTGGGAAATTATAGGTGCGAATGCGCTCGGAGCGATCGCCCGTTCCAATTTGTGAAAGACGCGCGTCGCTGGCGTTTTTAACCATCTTTTCGTCTTCCACCGCCTTCATTCGCGAGTACAAAACCTTCATCGCCTTGGCTTTGTTTTTCAGCTGCGATCGTTCGTCTTGGCAGGTAACCACAGTCCCTGTCGGCAAGTGCGTGATTCGAACAGCCGAATCGGTCGTGTTGACGGACTGTCCCCCTGCACCGCTCGAACGATAAACGTCGATCTGCAGATCATTCGGATTAATCTTTACATCGACTTCTTCAGCCTCGGGCAACACGGCCACTGTCACGGTTGAGGTATGAACACGACCTTGAGTTTCAGTCTTCGGAACACGCTGTACCCGATGGACACCGCTTTCATGCTTCAAGCGCGAAAAAACTTTGTCGCCTTCAATAGACGCGATCACTTCTTTTGCGCCGCCGACATTTCCCTCGGTGCGACTCATGATATCGACCTTCCAGCCTTGATTCGAGGCATAGAGAGCGTATGCCCTGAAAAGCTCGTCGGTGAACAATGCGGCTTCGTCGCCGCCAGCTCCTGGGCGAATTTCGAGAATGATGTTTTTATCGTCGTTTGGGTCTTTCGGAAGAATCGCAATCTTTAATTCTTCTTCAGTAATCACGAGATCTTTTTCAAGCTGAGCGAGTTCTTCTTTCGCCATCTCTTTCATGGTCGGGTCGGTCTCGCTGTTAATCATCTCGCGCGCGTCCTCGCGATCCGCTTTCATCTTTCGAAAGCGACGATAGAGCTCAACGATAGGCCCGAGGTCAGACACCTCTTTCATCAACGTTCGGTAACGCTTCTGATCCGACGCGACGGTCGGGTTTTCGAGATCGTGCCGAACTTGCTGGTAACGCTGCTCGACTGATTCGAGACGATCAAACATGTTAGATCCTATTCAGGGTCGGCATAACGAAAAAGGCCCGCTGGTTAGCGAGCCTTCTAAATCGAGAATCAAATTGATCAGCTACTTCTTTGCAGGCGAAGCCGCCGCTGCTCCTGGTTGGGCGTACTTGCGACGGAATCGGTCAACGCGGCCTTCTGTATCAACACGCTGCTGCTTGCCCGTGTAGTACGGGTGACAATTTGAGCAGATATCGACGCGGATTTCTTTTTGTGTTGAACCCGTCGTCCAAGTTGCACCGCACACGCAAGTTACCGGCGCATTGGTGAAGTACTGAGGGTGAATAGCTTCTTTCATCTTCTCTTCCTTTTGCTCTTATAGAGCTTGCTCTCTTAGGCCGTGCGCCCAGCCGTGTGGCAGATCGTCGCCCAATAATCCGGGTCCGTATTCTGAGAGGTGCTGTAAATATAGTAACTTATGGGCTTTTGTCACGGCTCAAATGCGTGATTTTCCCGGCAGGTATTTATGGAAAGTCTGCAACGACTCAGCTCGTTCATATTCAATCTGATGTCTTTTGCTGCCTTTTATCGCCGGCGGTTGGAAAGTCTCAAACCGAGAGTCTCGTACAAATTGTTCCGCCGGCGACTGTGGATCGCGATCAACAGCGGCAGAAGTAGAAAGAGCGCTAGCGCCAAAGCCGACCCTGTCGGCGGTTCGCTTCCGCCTCCACGGCCGCCAGTCCATCCGCCAGCGACCGCACCGACAAGTCCGCACCCCATGATTTTGTCGCCCCCGATTTCGTTTCGCGGGTAGAGGTAGCTGATACCGTCAACGTCGTCTTGCGAGAGTGCCGCGTTCATCTTTCCACTCGCCGTGTACCACATCAGGGCGGTCGGATCTTGTGAATGTCCAAGACCGAGGACATGACCTATTTCGTGAGCCATAATGAGTTTCAAGGCTTCTGGCGGCTGATTCGAAATGTTTCCTGCGCCCGCCGAAGCATTCAGAATCAACAATCCCGACGTTATCGGACCATTTAAGACAGACGGCGAACCGCGGCCGACTCCGATTGTCGAACCTTGATCGGCCCCCGTGACAGCGCCAAAGTTGGTCGCGCAATAAACTGTCGGAGGTGAAGAATCTGTCGTGCTGGTCGTTGCGCCCCCGTAACTGACTTTAATTTTACTTGTCGGAACGTTGTTCCATAGCTTCGCAGCCTCTTGCAAAAGCGACACGACGTCGATACTGGCTGGGCAGTTTGCAGTATTAACGACGAATTTCACCTCAGGATCCGGCCACGCGGCTTCGAATGTCCCTGTGAGCGTAAAGGCTTCGGTAGGCTGCGCGAGTCCAGTGACTACAGCCATCAAAAGTACACCCACGATGCTTTTGATTTCGTTCATCAATTTATCCGTCAATTCATCGGTCAATTTTTTGTTCTGTGTGTTCTTCATCGCGATCATCCTTTTCCTACCAGATCTGGTACGAGTAGCCGACTAAAGCGCTGTAAGTGCGTTTCTCCGAGAGAAGACCTTCGAAAACAAAATCAAGACTGAACCGGGATGACCCGTAGGTCAGTGATGAACCCAATAGAAACGTCAGATTTGTTGTCGTCACGGTTTTCGAGGGTCTGATGTACGAGGTCGGTGTCGACCCGTTCAAAAGGGTATCCGTGCCTCCGGCTCCTTTTATCGAGCGTCGGTTAAGGCCAAGACCAAATTGCCAGTCGAGCGTCGTTTCGATCCATTGTTTGAGGTTGAAACCGATCGGTAAGTTCAGTTGCAAGATTGTCGTGCTTGTCGAACCACCTGCGGATTCTCGTCCAATCGGAGTATACAGAATTTGCGGCGAAAGATACCAAGCGTCGGTGACTTGAAAATCGTACTTCAGAAAAAGTGGGTACGTCAGTGGCCCGATGGTCGCGGTACTTCCGTCAGAGGACTTCGTTATATTACCGAACAAGCTTTCGGCGTAGACGCCGACGCCAAGGTGTAAAGAGTCCGCAGTGAAAGCCAAGGCCCACGATGGCCCTTGGAATATGATAAAGGTAACCGCAGCGGCGATTGATGCCAGGCGAAATCGTGCCAAAAACTTAAGTAACAAATTATCAAACTTCATTGCTGAAGTGGAATCGACGATCAACCACGGGTCAATGTGTCGGGGCAAAACCGGACCAAACAGGAGCACGGGTACCTGCTTCCCAATTTTGGGAAGCAGGTACCCGGGTAAGAACACCGGCCTAATTACCCGACATGTTCTTTAGGAACTCTTCGTTGGTTTTTGTGTGCTCGAGTTTGTCGAGCAAGAAATCCATCGAGTCGAGAACGTTCATCGGCGAGAGGACTTTGCGCAGAATCCATAGACGATTCAGATCGGCTTTTTCGATCAACAAGTCTTCTTTTCGAGTTCCCGATTTGTTGATGTCCATGCAAGGGAAAACACGTTTTTCCATCAGCTTACGGTCGAGATGGATCTCGGCGTTACCGGTACCTTTGAATTCTTCGAAGATGACTTCGTCCATACGTGAGCCCGTGTCGATCAGCGCGGTTGCGATGATCGTCAAAGATCCACCTTCTTCAATGTTACGAGCCGCTCCGAAGAAACGTTTCGGTTTAT